>JAUXMQ010000122.1 GCA_030623125.1 Acidimicrobiia bacterium | reverse complement strand
GCGGACTGCCCCAGTATCAGACTCAGACCATCGACGGGATCTGGCTGCTTGCCGATCGAGACTGGGGTCGAGCCTTCAGCCAACCGGTACTCCCGTCATCGCTTGCTCGACGAGTTGGGCGACGTCGACTACCTGGAGACGATCCTCATTGCCGGTGGTCTTGACGGCATCGCTGTACATCACCATGTCCTTGGGACACGCCACCACGAAGTACCGCACATCGTCACCGAGGGCGACCGCCTCTCGAATCCTGTTCTCCGATGGCCTCTCATCGAGGTTCGAGTCATCCATCCAGATCCGACCGCCACCTGCGCCGCAACAGAAGCTGTTCTCCCGGCAGCGGCCCATCTCATGGAGTCCGAGACCGGTGGCCTCGATCAGCCGCCGGGGTGCTTCATACTCGTCCTGATAACGACCGAGATAGCAGGGGTCGTGATAGGTGGCGATGCCGGACAGACCCGACACCTCGAGGGACCCGTCGGCCACCAGACTGTCGAGCAGCTCTGTGTAGTGAATAACCGTCCCCTCGAGCTCATACTCGTATCGCAGGGTGTTGAGCGAGTGGGGGTCGGTCGTGATGATCTGGCTGTACTGCGCCGACGCCAGAGCCTCGAGGTTCTGCTCTCTGAGCATTTCGAAGAGACCCTCCTCACCTGCCCGTCTCACGTCGTTGCCGCTGTTTCTCTCCGCCTCGTAGAGAAGTCCGAAGTCGACCTCGGCGTGACTCAGGAGTCTGGCGACAGATGATGAGACCTCGGCCGCCCTCGGGTCGAAGGAGGCATGGTCACCGACGAACCAGAGGTACTCGACAGGCTCAGACCTGGCATCCTTGATGTCCTGGTCCAGGACTCTCGTCCAGCGTGCCCGCTGTTTGGCCGACTTGCCGAAGCTGTTGCCGGCCCTGGTCAAAGACTGGAAGGCGGTTTGCAACCCAGGCTCCACATCGCCCACCTCGACGAGTTGTCTTCGCATCTGGACGATCGTGGGCACGTGCTCGATCCCCACCGGACAGATTTCCATGCATGCCATGCAGGTGGTGCACGCCCACAATGTCTCGGCGGCTATGTAGTCGCCGGCCACCGTGCCTGTTGTCGTGTTGGGCTCGGCGCCGGGTCCGTACCAGAGGTTGATTCCGCTGCTGGCATCAGCGAGTTCGCGAAGGTCGAGAATCAGGTCACGGGGCGAGAGTGGAGCCCCTGTGGCCCGCGCCGGGCACACCTCATGACACCGGCCACACTTGGTGCAGGCATCGTGGTCGATCAGATCCTTCCATGTGAACAGTGAGAGGAGATCATCGGAGGGTGCACCGATCGGCTCCGGCAGTGCACGTGCCGAGCCCTGATCGGTGACGAGGAGGTCGACGACATCGGTCACCATGTGCATCGCCTTCGAGTAGGGGATAAAGGCGATGAAGGTGAGAGCGGCCAGAGAGTGAGTCCACCAGAAGACAAGACGGGCCGTCTCCGCTGTTTCTACACCAAGGAAGGAGACACTCTGGGCGATGGTCCACCCCGCGATCGACCAGATCTCGAAGGCGGGGAAGTCGATGGCAGCAATTCGGAATCCTTCGAGAAGAAAACCGCTGATTGCAATGAAGAGCAGTACCACCAGAAATGCCCGATCGTCGATCGAGTACCCCTTGCGGTCGTAACTCCATTCTTCTCGATCGACCCGCTCGTACCCCAGCTTGGAGGGAGGGTTGCGTCGTCGCCAGCCCAGAAAGACGAGTCCTCCTATGAAACCGACCGAGAAAACGTCCACGATCAATGAGTAGCCCTGATAGAAGGCGCCGTGCCAGAACTGAAGATCCGGTCGGCCCAGGAACAGGTCCAGGACGTCTTCGTCGATCGCGATGATCGCGGTGGCGATCGTGAGAACCATGAAGCCCCAGAAGACGAAGAAGTGAGCCAACCCGACGGCGCGGTCACGTTTGCCAACCGTGCGTTGGGAGGCAATCTCCGCCAGTGCCGGCCCAAACCGCCTCCAATCGACGGGACGGCCTCGCCCTCGCCCGTACTTCCTCACCCTGAACAGAAACCCGGTGAGAAAGATCAGGGTTGCCAGCAAGGCGAGTAGATAGAAGGCGATGATCCCGCCGTTCCCCATGTTGAGGAAGGTCTCCCGGCCGGGAACTACCTCCTCACCGTGGGCAAATATCAGGACAGCGGGGTTCAAGGTTCAGTGCTCTAGTCCGACTCGAGCTTGTCGACCAGTTCCGGCAGCAGATCGAAGATGTCACCCACCCATCCGTAGTGGGCGACGCCGAATATTGGGGCCTGGGGATCGGTGTTGACCGCGATGATCGTCTCGGCGTCCTTCATGCCCTCAACGTGCTCGGGGGCACCGCTGACTCCCAAAGTGAGATAGATCTTTGGCTTCACTGTTAGGCCAGACTTGCCCACTTGGCGATCCTTGGCGAGCCAACCCTGGTCGATGATGGGCCGGGACCCGGCCACCGCTCCTCCGAGAAGGTCGGCAACCTCCTGAGCCTCTGCGATGTTGTCTTCGGACTCGATGCCGCGACCGACAACCACCAACACGTCCTCGGAGGTGATGTCGACATCGCCACCCTCGGGCTCGACGAGACCGAGACAGGTCGAGCGAAGCTCGGAGCCCACCGGATTGGGAACTCTGGTCACTTCTGCAGCCGCGCCAGATCGACCATCCTCGGCCGAGGCCGAGCCTGACAGCACGGCGAAGATCGCCCTATCGCCATCGACTTCTACATCCGCCTCGATCTTGCCCGCATAGAGCTGACAGGTTGCCCCGAGACCGCTGTCGACGCTGATCGAAGCGCAGAACGAGACCAGCGGGATGCCCGACGTGGTGGACATTGCCGAAGCGACATCCATACCCATCGACGTATAGGGTACAAGTACCACCGCGGAGTCCTCGATGAGCGAGCCGAACACTGCGGCGTGACCATCGGGGCTGAAGTTCTCGAAGGCGGGATCGTCGACAACGACGATCCGGTCGGCCCCGCCCAGCTCGGCCGCCAGCCCGGTGACACCGGAACCGACCAACCCGGCCACAACCTGACCACCGATCTGGGCTGCGATAGTCCTGGCCTGGGCCACCAGCTCGAAGCTGGTCTCGGTCAGCTGTCCTTGAAGATGCTCGGTGACAACGAATACGTCGCTCATACGCCGGCACCTCTGATGATCTCGACGATCTTCTCAGCGGCAGCTTCCTCGTCGCCTTCGATCATCTCCGCGCCTTCGCCGGTCTCCGACACGCGAACCGAGACGACCCTCACCCCGGACGTTTCGGGCGGCGGATCGACATCGATCTCGCTGAGGGCGCCGCCCTGTTGCGCCTGGCGAATCAGGCTCACCGCCACATAACGTGGCGCCTGGCGAGCGGCCTGGATACCGAGGGCTGCCGGGGTCTGAACCTGGTAGTCGGCTGTGACCCCACCCCAGAACTCCTTGGTGACCTTTACCGAACCGTCCCCGGCGTCGGCGCCGACCACGACAGAGACATGAGGTATTTCCAGCTTGGCTGCCACACGAACAGCCAACTGGCCATCCAGTTCGTCGGCAGCCTGGACCCCGGTGAGGATCAAGTCATAGGACCGCCCCTCCAGGGCCGAAACGAAGATCTCTGCTTGGGAGCTGACGCTGAGCTGGCTCAAGTCGTCCCCGAGCTTGATCGCCTCGTCCGCACCCTTGGCGAGCGCGGTGTGGAGAATTTGCTCCATCTCATCGGCACTTCCCAGACCGAGGACCGTGACGGATCCCCCGGAGGCTTCCTTGAGCAGGATCGCTTCCTCGAGGGCGTGATCGTCGAATTCGTTCAGGACATACCCGAGGTAGTCGCGATCGAGATCGGTTCCGTCATCGTTCAATTCCAATTCCTCCACCGGGTCGGGAACCGGGCGGAGCAGCACCACGCTGTCCATAATCGTCTCTTTGCCTCTCTTCTCTGGTCAGTCGGCGGCCAGGCCCAGGGCCCGGGCAAGAAGCTCGGCAATGTCGAGCACCTGAAGCGCACCGTCGTTGTTCGTTGACTTGACTGCGTCCTCAAACCGGGAAACCTCGTAGGGGCACACCACACACAGGGTGTCGGCGCCCGTCTCCACTGCTTCGAGGACCCTCTTCTCGGACAATCGCATGCTCTGGTTCTCCGCAGCGTGGCCGTCGAGCCACATCCCGCCGCCGCCGCCGCCACAGCAGTACCCGTTCTCCCGGGTGCGCCACATTTCGGTCAATTCGGCGCCCGGCAGAGCCTTGATCAGGTCGCGGGGCGCCTCGTACTCGCCGTTGTGGCGGCCCAGGTAGCAGGGGTCGTGGAAGGTGATGTTGAGATCGACCTGCTCGCTGAGACCCATGTCATCTATGCGCTCGGCGAGGTATTGGGTGTAGTGGGCCACGTTGTAGTCGCCGCCGCGTTCGGGGTATTCGTGAAGGAAGGCGTTGTACGCATGTGGATCGGTCGTGAGAAGAAGGCCGAACTCGTACTGGTTGAGAGTCTCGATGTTCTGCTCGGCAAGCATCTCGAACAAACCGGTCTCCCCGGCACGCAACATCGAGTCGCCGTCGTGGCGCTCTTCGGCTCCGAGGATGGCGAAATCGACGCCAAGATGGGTGAGGACCCGTGCCAGAGACCTCGAAGCGTCGATTCCCCGCGGGTGATAGGAGGGATAGTCACTGACCCACCACAGCACATCGACCTTACGGCCGACCTCGGAGATCAACGGAACTTCCACATCGAGATCCCTTGTCCAGGCCGTCCGACGCTTGGCGTTCTTTCCCAGCGGATTGCCATATCGCGCAGTCTTCTCGAAGACATC
>JAUXMQ010000189.1 GCA_030623125.1 Acidimicrobiia bacterium | reverse complement strand
GAACGTGAGTCTTCTCCGCGCATTCGAAACCAACCTGCGATGAGGGGTGAATGCGAGGAAGGCAGACGCCGCGGCGAGGGCGATCAAAAGCAGCCCCACGCCTCCACCGGCAGCGATGACGACATCGAGTCCCGGTGGAGCGTCGAGGGTCGCGTATGCGAGGGCGAGTTGGCTATCACCGTCAAAGGGCAACATGATCGCCTGGCCCATGGCCTGGCGAAGGACGTGGAGAACCATCCACAGAAACGTCAAACGTGGGATGCCATGACCGCGCTGGGTCGGGTAAGCAAAGAGGGCTATGAACCCCACGATCAGGCAGAGGAGAAACCCTCCTGCCCACACCACGTCGGTGGCTCCCGCGATTTCGACGCGGTTGTTGTAGAGGACCGCATCTCCACCGAGGATCTCGGCGAGCAGACCATCGCCAAAATCGTCGAGGAACTGAGCGATGACAATGCCGAGAGTGGAGCCGAGGGCAGCGGCGATCACCAGCGGCCGCCCGATTCGTATCACCGGCCTGGGCGCCTCTGTCTCCGTTGTTGACGTCTCACCAGTCACGGGGTGTGATGCTAAACGCGAATCCTGATGGAACCAGGCCTCGGTTACCGTTCCTTCGTCAATGAACCAGGACTACGCGGGTGTATACCTGCCCACCGATGAGCCCAACACCTACGAGACGACAGCTTTGGCGAACGCCGGTTGGTACGAGGAAGGACAACACGGCGGTGCCCTGACAGCGCTGATCATCGGCCATGTCGAGGAGATTCCGACATTGACGCCCATGGAGATCGCGAGGATCACAGTCGAGATGTTCCGCGTGGTGCCGTTGGTGCCCCTGACGATCAGCACCGCGATCATCCGTGAAGGCAAACGCATCCAGACGATCAAAGTGGACATCACAGACCCGTCGGGAGCGCTGCTTTCCATGGCCACCGTTCAGCGGCTCCGAACGGCTGACCGGCCCATCCCAAACCAGGCCGAAACCCAAACGTCGTCGTTCGCCGGGCCCGACGAGTGCCCGATCTGGGATGCGACGAAGTGGGGACCCGGAAAATCGGGAAGGACGATGTTTCACCGTGGCGCCGTGGAGATCCGGGAGATCTATGGCGGGTTCGGCGAAGCGGGCCCCGCAGCCGCCTGGATTCGCTTGACGAAGCCGGTGATCGCCGGGACGAACAACTCCCCGGCTCAGATAGCCGCAGCCGCAGGAGACTTCTGCAACGGGCTTTCGACGGCGTTGTCAAGCGACTGGCTGTTCATGAACAGCGACCTCAGCGTGCACATTGGCCGCTATCCAAAAGGCGAGTGGGTGGCACTCGAAGCCAGGTCCCACTATTCGGGGCTGGGCAGGGGTGTGGCAGCGGGCTCCTTATGGGACGAGGAAACGTGGGTCGGCCGATCGGCCCAGACCCTGTTCCTCGATCATGCCTGAAATAGTCGGATTTACGACAAACTTGGGACAAATCCGCGTCGGGCGGGAATCTGGCAACCTTCCGCGGACGTTCTTCCGGATGTGAAGCGTCGCGCGGCCATCCTCATCGCCATTGCCATCGCTCTCGCCGCATGTGGAGCAGCAAATGTGGATTCGAAACCCGGCGCACAGCCCACCGCCCCCGAAACTGGCTCCACCGAGCCAATCACCCCTGATGTCATAGAGGATTTCGACGACCAGCCCATCCCACCCCAGCTGACAACCATGGCCGCCATATGGGAGACGGATTTCTCGAACAGCGTCATCGACCTCAATGAGCTCCTCGTTGGCATACCAGCCTCGGATCCGCGCGACGCCATCCCACCCATCGACGACCCGCAGTTCGAGCCAGTGTCCCAAAGCGATTGGATCCAGGACCAGGAACCCGGTGTGCTCATCGAGATCGAAGGGGACGCGCGCTTCTACCCCCTCTCGATAATGACTCGACACGAGATCGTCAACGACGAGATTGGTGAAATCCCGGTTGCCGTCACCTACTGCCCCCTGTGCAACACGGCCCTCGCGTTCGATCGGCGCTTCGAAGGAGAAACACTGCGTCTCGGAGTCTCGGGACTGCTGCGACACTCCGATCTGGTGATGTGGGATGACGTCACCCAGACTCTGTGGCAGCAGATCACAGGCGAGGCGATCGTTGGTGAGCACGCAGGGAAATCGCTGATACCTTTGGGGTCGGCGATTGTGCGATGGGCCGACTTCCGTGACAACCATCCCGAAGGCCAGGCTCTCAGCCCCGAGCAAGGCTTTGGACGGGTATATGGCACCAACCCATACGAGTTCTACTCATCGCGGGCCCGGCCTTACAGCTTCTTCAGCGGCGAGATAGACGACCGCTTCCCGGCGCTGGAGCGAGTCGTCGGAGTCAGCATCAACGGCGTTGACAAGGCTTACCCGTTCTCGCTGATAAACGATGCCCAGGTCGTCCATGACAATATCGCCGGCCAGGACCTGGTCGTCTTCTGGGGAGCCGGCGACACAGCCGATGCCCTGGACAGTGGAGTCATCGCCAATGCAATCGGGATCGGCACCGGAATCGTGTACGTCCCGGTGATCAACGGTCAGACACTCACCTTCGAGGCGTCCGGTGACACCGAGTTTGTCGACAGCGAAACGGGCACCACCTGGACGATCCTGGGCAAGGCAATAGCCGGAGAGTTGGCCGGCGAGGAATTGGAGCTGCTGCCCCACCGAAACGAGTTCTGGTTCGCATGGCAGGCGTTCTTTCCGGATGCGGAAGTCTGGACCGGCTAACCGCCGGCAACCACCAGCGTCCCGATCATCCAGATCAGGAACAACCCGATGGCGATCAACAGCACCGGCCCGGTACGCTTCCAGTTGAAGACCATCCAGCCGCCCCCGATCAGGACCAGCAGGCCAAGAACAACCGACCACCAGGTCGGGGTGAGACCTGAGATGGCTCCCCCTGCGACAAGAACAACCACCATGAGCAAAAACCCCACGGACACCAGGGCGTAGAGGACCTGACGGGGAGTCGTCTCGCTCATATAACGCCGGCTGCCGAAGCGATTTCGCGATACCAATCCGACAGCGACTCGACCGTCTCGTGGGCATTCAGGCCGCTCGGGTTGGGTACAAGCCACAACTCTCCGTTGCCAACCGCGTCAGCCTGTTTTCCGAGGAGCGCCTTGGGCCGGGCAAAGGCATCCCGGTAGGCGGTGACCCCGGCCATGGCAACCACCTTGGGCCGTACCTCGTCCGACAGATCGTGGAGTCTCCTGGCGCCGGCTCTCAACTCCTCCGGTGTCAGTTCCGAGGCCCTTGCCGTCGCCCTATTGACCAGGTTGGTGATCCCGATCCCGGATCCAACGAATTCGGCACGTTGGCGATCATCCATACCCACCGACGAATCGAGGTCCCAGTCGATAACACCGGCAAGACGCAAGGCCGGATAGAAGCGGTTGGTTGGATGGCAGAAGTGAGTATTGGTTGCGGCTGTCCACAAACCAGGGTTGATGCCAACGAACAGGAGCCGAACATCGGGTCCGAGAAGGTCGTCTACCGGTTTGTCTCGAAACGACTCGAGTTCGGACCGGGTGAACCGGGCCATGACGTCTTGGCGCTTCGCTCTTCGCTCTTCCTACTTCTTTTGGCT
>JAUXMQ010000213.1 GCA_030623125.1 Acidimicrobiia bacterium | reverse complement strand
CATTTCGATACCCAGGTCGTGATCGATATCGGGGTGGCCCGCGGTGTGACTATACCATTGCCGGAAGTTGCGGATGTCGTCGAGGGTCAACCCGAATCCGCAAAGGTGGAGGATGGAGTACAGGAGCATCGATCCGTGCCCGTTGGAGAGCACGAACCTGTCCCGGTCGGGCCATTCTGGAGCATCCGGGTCGACGTTGATGAACTTCGACCAAAGCGTGACCGCAATGTCGGCCATGCCCATTGGCATGCCCGGGTGACCGGAGTTGGCACTCTGGACCGCGTCCATCGCCAGGGCCTTGATCGTGTTGACCGCTAACTGCTCGGTTGATAGTGAATCCGACATCGGCGACGAGAGTACCTTGGGCGACAGACCACTAGCTCCTGTGCCGAGTGATACTCGGGTGATGGCGCATCACAACGTCGGACCCTTTCGAGTCGAGGGAACGGCAGAACGAATCCGGACTGCCGCTGGGGCCGGCATTCTCATCGTTCTGGGAGAGCCCGTTCTGAGCGGCCTGGCAAGATGGGCCGATCCCGAGATTCTCCACAAGGCAGTCTCGATCTGGGCTGGTATGACTGTCCGGTTTCTCGATATGAGGGTGGAGGTGGAGGGTCTCCAGCACGTTGAGCCTGGCCAGACCTATGTGGTCGCCCCCCTGCACGAGGGCTTTGCCGACCCTCTGTTGCTGACCCGTCTCCCACTCCGACTTCGTTACCTGGTCAGAGACGAGCTGTTCGACTGGGCTCATCTCGGAAGATTCCTCAGGACATCCGGCCAGATCGAAGTTGCAACGGCTCCGACCGCTCGCGGGCTGCATCAACTGCTAGGTGGCAGTCGTGAAGCTCTGGATCGAGGGGAAAGCCTCGTAGTTTTTCCGCAAGGCTCGATTCTAGGAGTCGAGGTCGCTTTCACACGTGGTGCCTTCGTCTTGGCCGACCGCCTTTCGTGCCCTCTTCTACCGGTAGTCGTGACTGGAACGCACCGTGTGTGGGAACACCCGTACTCACCGGCACTCCGCTACGGACAGCCGGTCAGCATGCGGGTGCTGCCCCCCGTTCCGGCGGACGAGGCCCTCGCCTCGATGAGGGAGGTGGAGTCTCAGATGAAGACCATTGCCCTCAGCAACACCTTTGCCCCGGTTCGTCACTTCGATCCCGAGCGTGACGGCTACTGGGACGGATACACCTATGAGATCGATCGACGATTCCCTGAGGTTGCGGCACTTGTCGAGTCGCACCGTGCCAAGGGTTGAACTCTCAATCGTCCCACGCTGCGAGAGCTGCCCGTGCGACCTGCTCACCCCACTCCTGGACGAAGTGGCCGGCTTCCTCGACCCGCATCGGCTCCGGGCAATTGCGGATGGCTCTGTGGACACGTTCCATGACTGGTGGGCCCAGGACCGGGTCCGTCATACCGATCGCCATGAAGGAGTGACCGTCGAATTGCTCGGACCACCATTTGACGGCTTCGCGGGATACCTCGACACCAGCCATCGAGGGGTCGGTCGGCACCAGGGCCGGAAATGTTCGAACCCCGGCTTTGTGCTCCGGCGTGGGGAAAGGAGCATCGTAGGCGGCGACTTCTTCGGGACTGAGATGGGGCACGGTTTGGCTCATCAGACGGCCCACTCCAAAGTCGGGCTTGCTGGCCACGTAGTCCCGCCAGGCAATGAACCCCTCACTTGGCTCGACCCCAACGGCGAAGCCTGTGTTCATGATCAGCAGGCCCGAGATACGGTCCGGAATTGCGACCGGGAGTGTGAGTCCCAACAGCCCACCCCAGTCCTGGACTACGAGGGTGATCTCAGAGAGATCGAGGTGCTCGACGAATGCGACCAGTGCATCCCGGTGGAAGTCGAAGGTGAAGACGGCATCGTCAACAGGCTTGTCCGACCGGCCGAAACCGAAATAGTCGGGGGCTACCACTCGATAGCCCGCTTCGAGAAAGACCGGGATCATGCGCCGAAACAGATACGCCCACGTCGGCTCTCCGTGCAGGCACAGCATCACCTCGGCGTCAGGAGGGCCCTCGTCGATGTAATGCAGTCGCATACCCTCATAACCGGAAAGATCTTCCACATAGTGAGGCGAGTAAGGCCAGTCAGGAAGGTCGTCAAACCGGCGGTCGTCGGTGCGCAGTGCTTCGATACCCATGATTCGACCCTACCCGTAACACCACGCCTACACCGCCACAGGCCACACAACCGCACACGCTTCTAGTCTTGGGCTGACTTGGGAGCGGAGGGCCTCGATGGATATCAAAACGATCGACCGAGAAGACCTCAAGGCGAAACTGGACCGAGTTGACGAGTCAAGCTTGTAGTGAGATGGCCGAGCCCTATCTGACTCAATTGAAGGAGCTTGCCGAACTGTGGATCAGCGCTGACCGAAGGGTCGGCGCTCTCGAGTGCCGCCACTTTTTTTCCGGCGCTGCTCTATACCGCAACGGCACCATAGCGGCATCCCTAACGCCAGTCGGCCTCGCCTTCAAAGTGCCTGTCGAGGTCCACGACGAACTGTTGGACGGCGGTCTGGCGTCCCCTCTTCGGTACTTCCCTGGGGCGCCCATAAAACGAATCTATGTGCTCTTCTCTGAGGTGGCGAAACTAGACACTCACTCTGCGGCTCGGCTTCTGCTCGGAGATTCTCCGGAATTTGGCTCGTAAACAGTTGGGAGCGTCGCCGATACCTGTCAGGTGCCACCCTCGTTCTTCACCCCGATCACCTCGTGTGCCACGACAAGCCCGGTCTTGCCGCGAAGGTCGAGATCAAAGCTCTGCCCGAAGTCGACGTCCGGACCACAGTCCTTGAACACGATGTCGGTTACGAGCATGTTGGTCCCGGTTTCCTTGTTGGCCGCTTCGAGACGACTGGCCACGTTGACCGTGTCGCCGATCGCAGTCTCGCGAGCCGATGGCTCGACTCCCATCAGGCCGAATACCACCTTGCCGTAATCGACGCCCACTCGGACTCTGAAACTCATTCCGTACATCCGCTCTACGTAGTGGGAGAGGTCTCTGGCGATTTCGAGAACGCCAAGACCAGATCGAATCGCCGATAGGGCAGGCTTTGGCTCTCCGTCGACGCCAAACAACGCAAGGACGGCGTCGCCCATGTAGTTGTCAACTCGACCCGAGTTCGAAACGACT
>JAUXMQ010000053.1 GCA_030623125.1 Acidimicrobiia bacterium | reverse complement strand
GGGCAAGTCTCCGTCCGCCCCCCAGCGACCACCGCCGGAATCCCGATTACCTTCCGATTGACGTGTGGCGTCATCTTTGACATGACTGCCGTCCCTTGCGCTTGGTCCCATGCCTCGGACCGAACCCCGCAAGCCAGATTCGATCGCAAGCCGTGGAATTGATCGAATGGCCGGAAGTCTGACAAAAGGGTGACATCAGCCGACATGGCACCTTCCAGGTTGATAGGTTCCGATTAATCAGCCGCTACGGAAGGACTCCTCCATGCAAGTGTCGATGAATATCAACGGGCGGGAGGTATCTGGCGACGTCGAGCCCCGGACTCTTCTGGTCCACTTTCTCCGAGAGGACCAACTACTCACCGGCACCCATGTCGGGTGTGAAACCGGCTATTGCGGCGCCTGCACCGTCCATATCGACGGCAAGGCGATCAAGTCATGCACGATGCTCGCCGTTCAGGCCGATGGAGCCAATGTCACCACCATCGAAGGGGTCGCCAGCAACGGTGACCTTCACCCGATTCAGGAAGGCTTCTGGGAACGACATGGTCTCCAGTGCGGGTTCTGCACACCGGGAATGATCATGACGTCGATTGCCCTTCTCGAGGACAACGCCAACCCATCAGAAGACGAGATACGACACGGCATCGAGGGCAACCTCTGCCGTTGCACCGGATATCACAACATCGTGCGTGCCGTTGAGTACGCCGGAGCCAAGATGCGTGGTGAAGAGCCGGCTCCGCCGGACTGGGAAGGAGGCAACTGATGGCGACTACTAGTGCTTTAGGCGGTTCGGTAAGACGTAGAGAGGATCCCGCCTTGATTCAGGGTTTGGGCCAGTACGTCGATGACATCGCCCCTGTCGGGACGACTCACGTGGCGTTTGCCCGCAGCCCCTATGCACACGCTGTGATCAATTCGATCGATACCAGCGCCGCCGTGGCTGCTGATGGTGTCGTCGCGGTCTACATCCACGATGATGTAGCTCACCTCGGTGACCTGCTCGCCCAGGTGGTCGTGGCCAAGGGACGTCCTCTGTTGGCACACGGAAAGGTCAACCATGTCGGTGAGGCGGTGGCCATGGTCGTCGCCGAAAGCGCTGTTGAGGCGAAGGACGCCGCCGATCTGATCGATGTCGACTACGAGCAGATGAAGGCCGTGATCGATCTCAAGGAGTCGGCCTCCGATGCCTCGCTCGTTCATGACGACCTGGAGTCGAATGTGATCGTCGCCTGGGAAGCGGGTCCTTTTGGGGACGAAGAGGGCATTGCCGCCACCAAACAGACGATCGCCGATGCCAAGGCTCGCGATGACACCATCACAGTCTCGATCGAAGCTGTGAACCAGCGGCTGATCCCGGTGGCGATCGAACCCCGGTCCGTTCTCGCCGAGTGGAAGGAGGGGTATCAGCGGTTCAGGGTCCATTCGAGCTCGCAGATACCTCACGCACTGATGGGAGCGATCAAGACCACCTTTGGGCTTGATTCGAATCAGGTTCATGTGACCGCGCCGGAGGTAGGAGGTGGATTCGGTGTCAAGCTCAACGTGTACAGCGATGAGATCCTGGCCTGTTTCGCAGCGCAACAGCTTCGACGACCGGTCAAGTGGACTGAGACCCGACGAGAAGCACCTGGCTCATCTACTCACGGACGGGGTTGGGTGGGGACTGCGACTGTTACCGGTACCAAAGACGGTGAGATTCTCGGGTATGAGCTCGACGCAATCGCCGACATGGGGGCTTACGAGCAGAACCTCAGCGCTGCTATCCCATTTCTGGGTCTGTTCATCGGATCGGGCCAGTACAAGTTCCCGACACATTGGAAAGCAACGTGTGTGTTCACCCACACCATGACCACCGACGCTTACCGGGGGGCCGGTCGACCGGAGGCGGCCTACTACCTGGAGCGCGTGATCGACGCGTTTGCAAGAGAAATCGGAGTCGACCCGGTTGATGTGCGCAAGAAGAACTTCATTGACAAGTTCGACGAGGCCGTTGTGTCGCCGATCGGGTTCGCTATCGATACCGGCGACTATGCGACCAACCTCGACAAGCTGGTCGAAGTGTCGAACTACGAGGGTCTCAAGGCCGAGCGCGATGCAGCACGGGCCGAGGGGCGTCATGTCGGTATCGGGGTCGCGACCTACTGCGAAGTGTGTGGTTTCGCACCCACTGCGCTCTCCGAGCTTGGATTCTCCTGGTCCACATACGGGTTGCCAGCTGGTTTCTATGGCACGAGTCTGGTCAGGGTCAACCCGGACACCTCGGTCACGGTCATCACCGGCACGGGCCCCAGTGGCCAAGGCCACGAGACAACATGGGCACAGCTCGTGTCCGACAGGCTGGGGCTTCCGGTGGAGAACATCAGGGTAATTCACGGAGACACCGAAGAATCACCCATGGGGATTGGCACGTTCGGCAGCCGCTCTCTGGCGGTTGACGGCACGGCAACCTTCGATGCCGCTGAAAGAGTCGCGGTTAAGGCCAAGGACATCGCCGCTCATCTTCTCGAAGCCTCAGCTGAGGACATCGAGTTGAGCGCGGAAGGTGCCTCGGTTGTTGGATCCCCCGACAGCAGCATCGAGTGGAGTGAGATCGCCGCTGCGGCATACCTACCCCATCGACTCGGTGAAAGCGAGATCGAAGGTGGTCTCGAATCGCACGTCATATACGACCCGCCCAACGCGACATGGCCGTTTGGTGCCCATCTGGCAATGGTTGAGGTCGACGCTGACACCGGCGACGTCAAGATCCTCCGGTACATAACCGTTGATGATTGTGGCAACCAGATCAACCCGATGATCGTTGCCGGACAGGTGCACGGCGGGGTGGCCCAAGGCATCGGACAGGCGCTGTTCGAAGAGGCTGTCTATGACGAAGACGGCAATATGCTGACCGGGTCACTGCTCGACTACCCGATCCCGACGGCGGGTGATGTGCCGTTCTACGAACTGGACAGCACGGTCACACCGACGAACATCAACTCCATCGGTGCCAAGGGAATCGGCGAAGCAGGGACGATTGGAACGGCACAGACCATCGTCAACGCGGTGGTGGACGCCCTGAGTCCCATGGGAGTCAAACACATCGACATGCCACTCAGACCAAAACGGGTCTGGGCGGCGATGCAGGAAGCGAGGGGCTGATATGTACCCGAGACAATTCGACTACGTAGCTCCCGGATCGCTTGAGGAGGCGTTCGGCGCGCTCGGTGATGATTCCAAGGTGATGGCCGGCGGAATGAGTCTCATTCCACTGATGAAGATGCGGCTCTTCTCCCCATCAGTGATAGTGGACATCGCTCGCATACCCGGCCTCGACACCATTGAAGACGGTGGAGATCACATCTCGATCGGTGCCCTGGTAACTCATGGCGAAACCGCTTCCAATGATGCGGTTGGCTCCAATGCCGCCGCTCTGGCGACCGCGGCATCCCTCACCGGGGATGTGCAGGTGCGAAACCGGGGGACCACATGTGGTGCATTGGCGCACGCCGACGTGGCGGCCGACCAGCCTGCGGGTGCAATCGCTTGCGGTGCGGTAATGGTTGCTCAATCCTTATCCGGGACACGGGAAATCCCCGCGGCTGAGTTCTTCGTCGACTCTTTGACTTCGGCGCTGAACCCGAACGAGATCCTCACCTCCATCAGACTGCCAAAGTCTGGTGCGGGCGAAGGTTCTGCTTATGACAAGCTCGGACGCAGAGGTGGTCACTCCGACTACGCCGTTGCCGGAGCGGCCGCCTGGGTGAAGAAGTCAAACGGATCGATCGAGGCCGCCCGGGTGGCTCTCACCGGGGTCGGCGTCAAGCCGACGCTGGCCTCTGGCGTCGCTGATGCGCTTGTCGGTACCGACGGCTCGGACGCCGCGGTGGCGGCCGCAGCAGAACATGCTCTCGAGGGGGTGACGGTGCTCGAAGATCTGTACGGATCCGAGGAGTACAAGAGCCATCTCGCCAAGGTCTATGTGGGTCGAGCGATAAGGCAGGCCCTGGCCAGCATCTGAACAAAACGATCAACGAGAACGTGTAGCCCGCCTATTGCGGGCTACACGTGTTATCAAGGAGATCAATGAGCGCCAGAACCTGTGAGCATCTCGACAATGTGACGACCGTTGCCGAACCAGGGTCCACCGGCTGCGAGCAATGTATCGCCGTGGGAGACACCTGGGTCCATCTCCGCTCCTGTCTGGATTGCGGGTTGGTGGGCTGCTGCGACAACTCCAAGAATCGACACGCACGGGGGCACTGGGAACAGCACGGCCATCCGCTCGTCACCTCGATCGAGCCCGGCGAGACCTGGAGATACTGCTTCGCTGACGATGTGCTGGTGATGTGACCGAAGCACGCCCCGTCATACTCGCTGTCGACGATGAGCCTGGGGTTCTGAGCGCGGTACAGCGGGATCTGAGATCCAACTACGCGGCCGACTACCGAATCCTGGGGGCCACCGGTGGCCAGGAGGCGATCGACACGATCAAGGAGCTTGCACTCCGAGGTGACCCATTGGCACTGATCCTCTCGGATCAGCGCATGCCGGTCGTGTCCGGAGTCGACGTTCTCCGAGAATCGTTGGAGTTGTTCCCGACTACGAAGAAGGCTCTGCTCACGGCCTACGCCGACACCGATGTGGCGATCGACGCCATCAACGACATCGGCCTCGACAACTACATCATGAAGCCCTGGGACCCACCCGACCAGAAGCTCTATCCGGTTCTCGACGATCTGCTCAGTGACTGGCAGGCAGGGTTCCGGCCGACGTTCGACGGGATAAGGATCATCAGTCAGGAGTGGTCAAAGCCGGCCTTTGAGCTCAAGGCCTTTCTCGCCATGAATCAGATCCCCTATCGATCACTCACGCTGAAACAAGACCCCGAGGCCGACCGTCTCATGGAGTCGGCCGGTGTCGAACTCGTCGACCTTCCCCTTGTACTTCTCACTGACGGCGACCCGATGACCAACCCGAGCCCAAACGAGCTCGCCGAACGCATCGGTCTGAAAACCCATGCCAGTTCGCCGACCTACGACGTGGCAATCGTGGGCGCCGGCCCTGCCGGATTGGCAGCCGCGGTTTACGGAGCATCGGAGGGCCTCAAGACCGTCCTCATCGAGTCATCGGCGCCAGGAGGTCAGGCAGCACAGTCGACGCTGATCGAGAACTACCTCGGCTTTCCGAAGGGCATCAGCGGGGCCGACCTCGCCAGAAGGGCGTATTCCCAGGCGACGCGTCTGGGCGCTGAGATCCTGGTCCCGGCGGAAGTCGTGAGAGTCGAGCGAAAGGATCCGTTCAAGATCCTCCACATGGCGGACGGATCAACACTCACCGCCAAAGCGCTGATAGTGACCAGTGGCGTTGCCTACCGACGTCTCTCCGCCGAAGGTCTCGAGCAATTGTCGGGGGCCGGCGTCTACTACGGCACCTCGAACATCGAAGCCAACTATCACCGCGGCCAGCCTATGTATGTCGTTGGCGGGGGCAACTCCGCCGGTCAGGCGGCGCTATTCCTCACCAGATTCACCGACTCGGTCACCATTGCCATACGACGGGCCGACTTGGGCGAAACGATGTCCCAGTACTTGATCGACAACATCGCCGCCAACGATTCCGTTTCCCTCCTGCCGCGGTCAAGGGTCCTCGAGGCCAAGGGCAGCGACCATCTCGAGTCGATCGTCTTCCTGGACCTCGATTCCGACGAAACCACAGAAGTCGATGCGGGTGCCCTGTTCATATTCGTCGGTCAGAAGGCGCACACCGACTGGCTTGGCGACGTGGTTCAGCTCGACGATCGCGGTTTCGTCCTCGCGGGATCTGATATCGACACCCTCAAAGGCTGGAACGTCGACCGCGAACCGATGCCTCTGGAAACCTCCGTTCCCGGGATCTTCGTGGCGGGCGACGTCCGTCACGGCTCGATTCGACGAGTGGCCGGCGCCACCGGGGAAGGTTCAACCGCTATTCGCTTCGTGCATCAGCACCTGGCGTCTCTGTGACAACCACAGCCGAGATACTCCGAGGGCTCCCCTACTTCGCCGACCTCAGCGACGACCTGATCGAGAGTGTCTGCGAGCTGTCAGAGCAGATAGACCTGGAATCCGGCGATGTGATCATCGAAGAGGGCAGCGAGTCCGAGGAGATGTATGTGGTTGCTGAGGGCGAACTGGTCGTGACCAAGCTCAGTGGAGGCAAGGAGGTCGAGCTCGCCCGGATCAATCCAGGTGAGGTAGTTGGAGAGATCGCCCTGCTGGACGAGGCGCCCCGGACTGCGACCGTCGCGGCATCGGCAAAGACGCTCGCCATCAGAATCCCGGTGTCGGCTTTTGAGACTCTTCTAGGGGACCCCCGCGTCGTTCGGCGAATGTTCCGAACGGTCACATCGCGACTCCGGGGGATCGAGGACACCCTCCGACATGAGGAACGCATGGCCGCCTTGGGGAAAATGGCTGCCCAGTTGATGCACGAGCTGAACAACCCGGCGGCAGCGGTTGGACGCAGTGCCCAGGAGTTGTCACGCATCTACGACGACCTCGGCCGCGAAGCTGAGACCCTTGCCCTCTCGCTCGGAGAGGGAGCCGAGCTGGTGGCTCCCGACCCGCCTTCCAAGATGTCCTCCCTGGAGAGAAGCGACGCTGAGGATGTGATCGCGATGTGGTTATCGGATCACGCGATAGCGGATGCCTGGGAGTTGGCACCGGCTTTGGTAGAGGCCGGTTGGACCACAGACCTGCTCGAAAGGGCCACCGAGCAGCTAGATCCAAACCTCGTCACCCATTTCGCCCGATGGCTGGCGCTCAGGGAAATGGCCGAGCAAGTGATAGATGAGGTCGGCATAGGCGCGCGGCGTATCTCTGAGTTGGTGAGGATCGTCAAGGAGTACTCATATCTCGACCAGGCACCGATCCAAGAGATCAACCCCACCGCCGGCATTGCCGACACACTGGTCCTTCTCAAACACAAGCTTGGCGATGTCGAAGTGGTGACTGACTTCGCCGATGACCTCTCGGCCGTGGAGGCGCCCGGCCGCGACCTGAACCAGGTGTGGACCAACCTCATCGACAACGCCGCCGATGCCATGGATGAGGGAGGCACCCTCGCCATCACGGCGCGAAATGGGCCAGGATCGGTGGTCATCACGGTTGCTGATGACGGTTCGGGAATGCCTGCCGACGTCGCTGAGCGAATCT
>JAUXMQ010000079.1 GCA_030623125.1 Acidimicrobiia bacterium | reverse complement strand
TCATTGGCGGTGCCCTCAGGGTGCCCGGAACCATTTCCACTAGATGCATAAGGAGTCCGCTGGGTACATCGCTGTGCACTCCCCTCCCACCAGCCAAATGCAGACGACAGACGGCACCGACGATGGAGAGAAACCCGTCGCGACGGGACAGGAGGGCACTCAGTGCCGTGGTAGGGGCATTGAGTGCTGGTGTCGGAGAGAGGACTCGAACTCCACGGGGCGATAAACCCCACCAGGTCCTTAGCCTGGCACCGAGACGTCTTCCCTCGGAACCGATGCATCTCCATGAGTAACTCGAATGTGGAAGACGATCAGGAGGCTCCGCCTCAATGCTTCAATCGCACTGTGGTCACCTTTGGTGCATTGAACATCGGGGCAGGATCGTCAATCTGGCTCTTGGTGGGATAGAACTCAACGACATTGGCGAACTCGTGATTGCCTACGTCGGTACCACGTTCTTCTTGTTCTTCGGCATGCCTGGCTCTGGATTATGACTCAGCCGGAAACCTCTGAGTACCGGGTATCGCCGCGATGAGCACTGTCAGGTTCACAGGGGCGCTCCCCACTGTGTAGGTTGCGTTGCAGTGTCGATGGTTGAGAAAATGGATTCTCTCCAACATGATGTTCTGATCGTGGGAGCCGGTGGAGCAGGGCTCCGTGCGGCAATTGCTGTCGCGCGGGATCATCCGGGCACCAGTGTCGGATTGATCTCAAAGGTCTACCCCATGCGAAGCCACACCGTCTCTGCCGAAGGGGGTGCTGCGGCCGTCATCTCCGCCAGCGACTCGCTCGATGACCACGCATACGACACAATCGCCGGATCCGACTGGCTGGCAGACCAGGACGCAGTCGAGGTCCTTGTCGAGAACGCTCCCGACGAGATGCTTCAGTTGGAACATTGGGGCTGTCCATGGAGCCGTGACGCCGATGGACACGTTTCGGTACGCCCTTTTGGTGGGATGAAATTGGAGCGGACGTGGTACGCCGCCGACAAGACCGGCTTCCACCTTCTTCACACCCTTTTTCAGACGGCCCTCAAGTTCGATGCGATCATCAGGTACGACGAGTGGTTCGTTACGAGTCTCATCGTCGCCGACGGCCGTTGTCAGGGAGTCGTCGCCATCGACATCCGCACCGGTGAGATGCTGTCCATAGGAGCGAAGTCAGTCGTCCTCTGTACGGGCGGAGGGGGCCGCGTCTATCCGTTCACTACCAACGGCAACATCAAGACCGGTGATGGGATGGCTCTGGCTTACCGGGCCGGGGTGCCACTGAAGGACATGGAGTTCGTTCAATACCACCCCACGGGCCTTCCCGGAACCGGCATCCTCATCACCGAAGCCGCACGAGGCGAGGGCGGGGTTCTGCTCAACAATGAGGGAAGACGCTATCTCCAAGACTATGGGCTGGGTCAACCCCTCGACCTGAAGGACCCCGACCATCCAAGGAAGCAGACAATGGAATTGGGCCCACGGGATCGTCTCTCCCAGGCCTTCATCAAGGAACGCGAAGCGGGTCGAACCTTCGAAGGCGCTGACGGCGACTACGTAGAACTCGACATCCGACATCTGGGCGAGAGGGAGATCGATCGCAAGATCCCGATGGTTCGAGAGTTGGCGGTCCGCTACGTCGGAATCGACCCGGTTCACGATCCGATACCTGTGCGAACCGTGGTCCACTACATGATGGGCGGCATCGACACCGACATTCAAGGGGCAACATCTCTGCCTGGCCTTTTCGCCGCCGGGGAATGTGCCTGCGTCAGCGTCAACGGAGCCAATCGTCTCGGGTCCAACTCGCTCACCGAGATCCTTGTTTTCGGGGCGCGAGCCGCCGTGGCGGCAGCTGACCACGCCAGGCGGGTATCGCCTCCCTCCAATCAGTTACTCGAGAACTCGGCAGGATCGGAGCAGAGTCGGCTGGAGACCACGCTGCTTCGAAAAGATGCCACCTACGAGACCACCTTTGGTATTCGCTCCGACCTCCAAGATGCACTCGAGGAGGGAGCGGGCATTTTCCGGGACAAAACCACCCTGGAACGAGCTTGCTCGAAGATCACCTCCTTGAAAGAGCGATATGAGAACCTCGTCCTGACCGACACCAGCCGAACATTCAACACAGAGTTGGTAACCGCTCTCGAACTCGGGGCCATGCTCGACATCGGAGAAGCCATCGCCCACAGTGCCCTGGCCCGAACGGAGTCACGAGGGTCCCATCAGCGGACAGACCACCCCGATCGTGACGACCCCGGTTTTCTCAAGCATTCGCTGGCGTACCGAAGCGAAGGCAATCCCACAATCGACTACAAAAACGTGACCATCACCCGATGGCCGCCGGGCGAGAGGGTGTATGGGGGTGAGTGATCGCACCGTTCTAGAGGTCTATCGCTATCTACCTGAAAACCAGACCGAGCCGACATTCCAGACGTACGAGATCGATTCTCAAGACAACTGGGTGGTGCTCGACGCCCTGAATCATATAAAGGCCGAGATCGACTCGACCCTCAGCTTCCGCTGGTCATGTCGAATGGGAGTATGTGGCAGCTGCGGAATGATGGTCAACGGCGAGCCCAAGCTGACTTGCGAGACATTCATCCGGGATTACGACACAATGACCGTCAGGATCGAGCCTCTCAATCACTTCCCGGTGATACGCGATCTCGTCATAAACATGGACGACTTCATGGAGAAGCTGCCGACGGTCTCTCCCTGGCTGATCCCCGATCAGGATAAGCCACTCGACGAGGGCGAGTATCTGCAAACACCCGGCCAGGTAGCTCGTTACAAGCGTTTCAGCATGTGCATCAACTGCATGCTTTGCTACTCGGCCTGCCCGGTCTATGGACTCGACTCGTCGTTCACCGGACCCGCGGCCCTGGCTCTGGCCGAGCGATACAACCTCGACTCCCGGGATCATGGAAGGAAGGAACGAGCCGCCACAGTCACCGCACACGAGGGCATCTGGGAGTGCACCTATGTGGGCGAGTGCACTCAGGTGTGCCCTAAAGATGTCGATCCCGCCGGAGCGATTCAGATGCTCAAACTGTCATACGCCCTCGACTGGGCCAAGTCCGTTGTCATGCCGAAAAGGGGTAGATCATGACTCGGGAACTCACCAAGCCGCTCCCCCGGAATTGGTGGCTGAAGAAGGCCGCCTACTTCCGGTTCATGATGAGAGAGCTGACCAGCGTGGCGGTATTGGCCTACACCCTACTGATCGTCTGGACGCTGGGGTCGGCCGCCAATTCTGGAGGATTCTCGACGCTCTACGCGTTCCTGTCTACCTCGCTGAGTGTGTCGCTCCACGTCGTGATTCTGGCGCTCGCGCTCTATCACACCGGCACCTGGATAGCTCTCACACCAAAGGTCATGGTTCTGTGGAGGGACGACGAGCGAGTCGATCCCGACTTCATCGCCGGAGTCACCGGCATTTCCTTCCTGATGATTACGGGAGCCACGATCTGGCTGGTGTTGATGTGAGCTCGAAACCCGACCGGGGTGCCTCTCTCTTTTGGCTTCTCTTTGCAGGTGGAGGAACGGCATCGGCGATGCTCCTGCCGGCCATGGTGTTCGTCACGGGGATAGCTGTTCCGGCGGGGTGGATCTCTGAACAGGACTTCGCTTCTCTCGTCAGGAACCCGGCGACACGACTCGTGCTGGTCGGCCTCGTGTTCCTATTCCTGTTCCACTGGGCACACCGCTTCCGATATGCACTAGTCGATCTGGGGTTCGGCCTTCTCGGGAACCAACGATGGCTGTTTTACGGAACCGCTCTGTTGGGGACGATCGTGGCCGGACTGGCCGCTCTCCGACTGTAGTGTCAACGAAAAGGAAAGCACATGGCGGAAGAGTTTGAGCTGAAGACAATCACCCTCGACGCCGTCGATGCCGCAATCCGTCGTGCCGAGCACTACCGCCTACTCAACCAACCGGTCCAAGCCAGAAGCATCTGTCACGACGTTCTCACTGTCGACCCCGACAATCAGCGTGCCCTGGTTGCACTGGTGCTAGCGATCACTGACGAGTTCAAAACCGATGGCGCCGCGTCTGTGAGCGACGCCAAGGACTACGCCAGCCGGCTCACCGATGAGTATCAGCGTCACTACTACTACGGCATAATCGCCGAGCGTCAGGCACGTGCCCTATTGACCAAGGGTCCAAGCGCGGTATTCGCCTATGACGGATTCCGCGCGGCCATGGAGCAGTTCGAGAAAGCCGCCGAAATACAACCCGAGGGCAACAACGACGCCATCCTCCGCTGGAACTCATGTGTGCGTACGATCACCGATCGGAACCTGCGCCCCCGCCCACCCGAACCAGAGCTGGGCCTGGAGTAAGAGTTCTGTTCCGCTGACTTCCCAGGGGACATTGTCCTAAACCTCAGTTGACGAGTCTGCGAACTCGTCCTTTATGCGTGTACCACTCGATGATCTGTGGGAGGAACAGCACGACGACATCCAATGACCGAGCCCCGGAAGCCCCCGGTGAGAAGACGAACTCTCCGAAATTGACCCAAATCCGCTTGGCCGGCTGAAAAACCTGGGTCTCACCCTTCACAGGGTCTTCTAGAAGAGTGAAAAACAGGCAACCTCCTCTAGATCGGCGCCCATCGTCGAAAGAATCCAGAAGCAGAGTCCTGTCATTGTCTCCACGGACGGCCTCGACAGACCCTTCGACGGGATGACACCATCAGAGAAGCTCGATCCGATGTTGGAATGACCCCTTGAGCTCGCCCCGGTTATGGGCGGGTGTTCCCCTGGATCGCTCGAGACCGGTCTTGCCGATAATCATTCGTCGAGGTGGACCGAAACCTCTTTGAGTGACCGAGCTCGACATTCGGCACGGTGTCTTCCAGCGAAGCAGTTGGACGGGGCGGTGAAGTGCCCTTGGTCAGAGCATGGAGTGCAGCCCGACCCATAGCCCATCTGAAGGCCACTGGCCTCTGCTTGGGTATCTCGTTGATTCCACTAGGTTCGGCCATGGTCGCGGCTGCTCTGGGATCGGTTTTCGAAGAGAGTCGAGGTGAGTGAATGGCCGAGGAGACCAAATTCATGGTCTGGATTGACCAGGACTTGTGTACCGGGGACGGGATCTGCGAGGAGATCGCACCCGATGTTTTCGTAGGCAGAGACGACGGGCTTTGGGTGGTTAAAGAAGAGGAGAAGCACTTCGGGAGATCTGTCGTCTTTGATGGCGAGCAGGCGCCCGACGGAGGTCGTGGTATGGCTCGGGTCCCCAACGAGCTGATCGAAGACACCATCGAGTCGGCTGAGGAGTGTCCAGGCGAGTGCATCATGATCGAGCCCTTCCAAGAGGAAGCGGTCTACGCGTGAGACAGAGCAGCCAGTTCAGGCCGATAGAGCGTGTGATCCTCCGACTCGAAGACGAGAACGTATCTAGGTCTGAGATAGCGCGTCGCGTGGGGAAAAGGCCCGGAACCGTGCGGCGAATCCTGCTGATGGTGGAGTACAAGAAAGATCGTCCTCCGAAGCTGGAACCTGACAACGCAGGCTTACGGCCCGTAGAGAGAGTGATCGCGCGGCTGAGGAGACAGGGAGAGACCTACGGTGAGATCGGGAATCGACTCGGTCGAAGCGGCGCCCAGGTCCGTCGGATCGAGGGCTACGTCCGTCTCAAGAGCTGACATCGGTCAACCCGCACTCGCTTCGAGATGACCCGACCAAGCCACAGAGATCGGAAGGAGTCCCCAAGCGAGCCGGCGGATGAGCTCGACATCGTTGACGAAGCCGGTCGCGAGTCCTTCCCGGCTAGCGACCCGCCCGGATGGACCCTCGGGGTGCCCGTCAAGGATGGGGACTATGAAGACCCGGGTAACGGGATCCAGCAAACACCATCGGATCCGTCGTGACCGCGCGGGCTTCAGTCGGCCATCAGACCCCGACCCGCAAAAAACGACACTTGTGTACGCCTGAGTCGGGCGCCACGAACTGCACATAATGAAGCTTCTATGTTGTCAAGTGGCCGGCGGGTTGTGGACAGGACTGGGGTGGGCCACACCCTGGGGTGGGCAGGCTTTTATTAGGTCACACGGTCCGCCAAAGGGTGCGGGTGTTGGGATCGGGAAAGTCGGATAAGAACGATCC
>JAUXMQ010000097.1 GCA_030623125.1 Acidimicrobiia bacterium | reverse complement strand
CTGACTCGGTGATCGTGGGATCGTCGACAAAGGTCGATGGCAACGCCCACAACCGGGTCGACCCGCTTCGGGCAGCCGGATTCATCGAGGTCGCCCGCGGCGAGGGGTTGCTGTGAGCTCCGTCAAGACAAGCCTCGCCGAGGGAGTTGCCGTAATGACACTTGCTCAACCCGATACCCGCAACGCACTGACTGGCGGAGAGATGCTCGAGGAGCTCATCGACGCCATCGATGACGCCGAGACGGACCGGGACATCGGTGTGCTGGTGCTCCAGGCTGAGGGTCCGGCTTTTTCGGCGGGTGGAAATGTCAAGGACATGGCCGCCAAGGAGGGTCTTTTCGCCGGCAACCCGGCCCAGATCATGGAGAAGTATCGAGAATCCATTCAGCAGCTGACACGGTTCATGGCCACGACCGACTTGGTCACGATCGCCGCGGTCAACGGACCTGCGATCGGCGCCGGTTTCGATCTGGTTCTTGGCTGTGACCTTCGCGTCGGCACTCCACGTGCCCGCTTCGCTCATACGTTCATCGAGATGGGAATCATCCCCGGTGACGGTGGCGCATGGCTTCTTCCCCGAGTAGTGGGCTGGCAGCGCGCCACTGAGCTCTCACTGACTGCCCGCTCTATAGACGCCGACGAAGCAGTCAGACTCGGTGTCCTCCTCAGCGTGGTCCCGGAGAACAAGATCGAAGACCACGTCATGAAACTGGCGAGATCCATCGCCTCAAAACCGCGACCGGCAGTGGTATTGGCCAAACGTCTCCTCCGTCAGTCGAAGACCATGGATCTCGACCCATTCTTGGAATTCTCGGCCGCGCTCCAGGCGGTGGCTCATTCAACGCCTGAGCACGAGACGGCAATCAATCAATACATCGAGCGACTCAAGGGTCGCGACTGAATCGGAACCCCGTCTTGTGCAGAAGCTTCAGCATTGCCGCCGCGGGACTCGACGAGCGCGCCGAACGCAGAAGGGCGTCATGGCTCTGGAGAGCATCGAGTGCGCGCTCGATGATCACCTGTAACGGTATGACGTTCATGGTCACTTCAGACGCCTGACCGAAAGCGACAATGCGGGTTCGCACCGTGCCGCCACCTCTCGCCGGTGTGTGGCACACACCTGTATCCCGCAAGTCCTCGACAACCCGATCGAGATCGCCATCGGAGTAGATCCAGCTGAGTCGGTGCAAGGCCGTGTGCAGCGTCTCGTGCTTGGTCAACGACGGGTTGAATGACGCCTCGCCTTGTTTCACCTCACCGACGATGACATCGATGGTGTCTTCTTCGAGGTAGAGCGGTACACCCGGAACCTCCAATTCGGACGCCAGGGTCGGATTGTGGGCATCAGCGATGAACACCCGTCCGGGGAACCGCAGTGCGAGAATGTCCACATCTGTGACGGTTTCCCAATCGCCTCTTTTGTTCAAGGACTGGATCTGAAGTTCCGACAATGTCAGATAGCCGTTGGACCGCAAAAAGACTTCCACCAGGTCTGTTGCCACATCCATGACGGCCATTAAACCAATTGAGACGGGCGACCCATACACTGACCGCGTCGAGTGGGCAAACTGAGCGTTCTGTGGTGAGCAAATGAAGGAAATACCAAGAGACATACTGATCGAGGTAATGGAGGATGTGATCGAAGACCTCCACGGTCACGTTCATCGGGTTTCTGATCTGTCCGTCGACCTCGGCACCGGAATCGGGCTCGGGGAAAGCGATCTCGACCGACTCGCTCTGGCGGGCGTCCTTCACGATGTCGGCAAGATCCACCTCGATCCGGGAATTCTCGGCAAACCCGGCCCGCTGAACGAAGAGGAATTCGAGTTGATGAGAAGGCATCCCGAAATGGGATTCGCCATGACGCGGAATCGCCTAGAGCCCAAGGTCGCCGAGGCAATCCTCTACCACCACGAACGTTATGACGGTGGTGGCTATCCGTTTGGGCTGGAGGCCGACAACATTCCGATCCTGAGCCGCATTGTTCTCGTTGCCGACGCCTTCGACGCGATGACATCGGTTCGGGCCTACCAGCCGGCTCTCCCCGTCGAATACGCGATCGAGGAGATCCGCACAAACGCGGGCACCCAGTTCGATCCGACGGTGGTCGACATCTTCCTGGAGCTTGCCGCCATTGACAGACTCCCGCTGGAGCTCATCGCCTAGGACGGGTCTAGTATTCCGGCCCGCAATGAGAATCGCTTCTTACATCTTCTACGGTCTCGCCGCCCTGTCGGTGTTGGCCGGCATCTCGGCCGCTTCTTTTCTCAAAGACGAGATAGGTCAAGTGTTTGGCACAGGGACAGTCTTCGTGTATGGCGGCGCAGCTGTTCTCTCTCTGCTCGTTGCCATTTCCGCCCAGAGTCTCGCCAACCGCAAGGTCTGACCGACCCCGGGCGGAGTTCTTGTCGCCGCCCCCTGATACGTTAGGTGTCGTGGATCCGCTGAAGGCATTTGCACCGGCAACCAGGACGTGGTTCGAGGCTTCATTCAACGAACCAACCAAGGCTCAGGAGTTGGGTTGGCCGGCAATCGCCGACGGAGATCACACCCTGATACACGCCCCGACGGGGTCAGGTAAGACGCTGGCCGCTTTCCTATGGACCCTGGATCAGCTTCTCACCGAGCCGGCCCCCCAAAAGGCCAAACGATGCCGGGTGCTCTACATCTCCCCCATGAAGGCCCTTGCACACGACGTCGACCGCAACCTGAGAGCCCCACTGGCGGGTATCCGCCATGCCGCCGAACGTCTCGGCGCTGACCCGCTACCCGAGCTGACGACCTTCCTCAGGACCGGCGACACCCCTCAGGAGGATCGCCGCCGAATGGAGCGAAACCCACCCGACATCCTGATCACCACACCGGAGTCGCTCTATCTGATGCTGACCTCCGCCGTTCGATCGGTGTTCCGAAGCGTCCGCTGGGTGATCGTGGATGAGGTTCATGCCGTGGCCGGAACCAAACGCGGCGTCCACCTGGCCCTCTCTCTCGAAAGACTCGAGGAGATCACGGATTTATCACCACAACGGATCGGCCTATCGGCGACCCAGCGTCCATTGGACGAGATTGCTCGATTCCTCGCGGGTGGCACCATCGAGGACGACGACTGGAGGCCGAGACCGGTCACCATCATCGACGTGCCCCACGATCGCGAGCTCGACCTGGAGATCGTCGTCCCCGTCGAAGATATGGACGAACCCGGTGAGCCTGATCCTCTCGATCCTGACGACGTACCTATCCGGTCGATTTGGCCGGCCATCTACCCCCGACTGCTCAGGCACATCAGGGACCACAACAGCACCATCGTCTTTGCCAACTCGCGTCGTCTCGCCGAGCGAATCTGCTCGGAGTTGAACAACCTTGCCGGAGAAGACCTCGCCCGCGCCCACCACGGATCGGTGGCAAGAGAGCAACGTCTCGAAATCGAAGAGGCGCTCAAGCGCGGAGAGATAAAGGCTGTAGTAGCCACATCGTCATTGGAGCTTGGGATCGATATGGGCGCCGTTGATCTGGTGCTCCAGGTGGAAGCGCCAATCTCTGTCGCCTCCGGGCTTCAACGGGTTGGAAGATCCGGACATCATGTGGGTGGCGTTTCAAGGGCAAAGGTGTTTCCGAAATACCGGGGGGATCTGCTCGTGGCAACCGTTGTTGCCGCGGAGATGGCCAAACGCCATGTCGAGCAGACGCGAGTGCCAACTAACCCGATTGACGTCCTTTGCCAGCAACTGGTGGCACAAACCGTCTCTGGAGACACAACAGCCGACGATCTCTACGAGATAACACGACGAGCATCGCCCTACTCAGAACTGAGCCGCCAGGTCTTTGACGAGACCCTCGACATGCTCTCTGGTCGGTACCCGTCCGATCTATTCGCGGAACTGAGACCCCGGATCACCTGGGATCGCGCCACCGGAGCGGTGTCAGCAAGACCGGGGGCCAGACAACTCGCGGTGACCAACCCCGGAACGATTCCCGACCGTGGTCTCTACCGGGTGACACTTCCCGACGGAAGTCGGGTTGGCGAACTCGATGAGGAGATGGTCTATGAGTCTCGAGAGGGCGATAGTTTCCTCCTCGGCTCGAGCGCATGGCGTATCACCCGGATAACCCATGACAAGGTCGAGGTCGTTCCTGCACCGGGCAACGTCGCGGCGAAGATGCCCTTCTGGCATGGAGACATGTTTGGTCGACAGCTCGAAACCGGGCTCGCCATAGGGAAGTTCGTCCGAGAGACAGCCGGGCGTGATCGAGAGGCCGCCGAGACGATCCTCGGAGACGAGTACGGCCTCGACGAATTCGCGGCGCGCAATCTGATCTCATACATCCACGAGGAGAAAGACGCCACAGGAGTCCTGCCCACCGATCGCACCATCGTCGTCGAGCGCTTCCGGGACGAGATCGGCGATTGGCGTGTGGTGCTCCTCTCTCCGCTTGGAGCCAGGATTCATGCTCCGTGGGGCATGGCCCTTCGCCATCGTTTCAGGAGTCGCTACGGGACCGACGTGGACGTGATCTGGTCGGACGACGGCATCGCATTCCGATTCCCCGACTCCGACGATCCGCCGGAGGCCGAAGATCTGGTACTCGACCCTGAAGAAGTCGAAGCGCTTCTGTTCGATCATCTCGCCGACACCGCCCTGTTCGCAGCACGGTTCCGTGAGGCCGCCGGTCGAGCACTGCTTCTGCCCCGCCGACGGCCAGGCGAACGCACCCCTTTGTGGTTGCAGCGACGCAAGTCGGCCGACCTCCTCGGCGTCGCTCGCCAGTTCGGATCATTTCCGATCCTGCTCGAGGTCTACCGCGAGATTCTCCAAGACGACTTCGATCTCCCCTCGCTTCAGGAGGTCCTTGGCCAGATCCGTTCACGGAGGATACGGGTGGCATCCGTTGACACCCATGGGCCAAGTCCTTTCGCGTCCTCGCTGCTCTTCTCGTTCGTGGCCGCCTATCTGTACGAAGCCGACGCCCCGCTCGCGGAGAGACGCGCCGCAGCGCTGACACTCGACCGAGACCTGCTCAGAGAGCTTCTGGGGGAAGGTGAGCTGCGGGAGCTGATCGATCCGGAAGTCGTCGCTGCGGTGGAACTCGAACTACAGCATCTGACAGACAACCGCAGAGCGACAAGCCCGGATCGACTCCATGACCTCCTCCGTGACCTGGGGCCGCTTTCAATCGTGGACATAGAGGTTCGGACCTCGAGCGTCGATGTTCTCGGTGCCCTGGAGGATCTCCGTGACCGGAGAAGGACTGTCGAGGTCGTCGTTGGCGGAGAGCCAAGATGGGCAGCCATTGAAGACGTTGCCCGGCTCAGGGACGGTCTTGGGGTCCAACCTCCCCCCGGTGTTCCCCATACATTCCTCGAGCCAGTTGAAGACCCTCTCGGTGACGTAGTCGGCCGCTACGCGAGGACTCATGGCCCCTTCACATCAACGGAGGCTTCGACATCCTTGAATCTCCCAACTGGCGTTGTCGAGGCAGCGCTCGAGAATCTCGAGCGGGCGGGCCGAGTCGCCGAAGGTGCATTTCGACCCGGAGGTGAAGGGCGGGAGTGGG
>JAUXMQ010000220.1 GCA_030623125.1 Acidimicrobiia bacterium | reverse complement strand
GATCTCAACGAAACCCGTGCGCGACTTTGTAGTCACCACCGTGGCCGAGACGATTCTCACTCTGTCCCTCATGGAGCCTCCCGGGACAGTCGAGCGAATCATCGATAGCCAGCTGGCGCGGCGAACACTGAGCATCGAAGATTTCCACCCGATTCTCGAGCGCCTCGAGTACGCCCGGCAGCCGGGGTCTTCCCTCTCTCCGAAGGGCAATCGCACTGAGGTCGGCCGACTTCTATCAACCTCCCACAACTGAGTTGGAGAGGATGCTCTTCCGAGTTCTCGACCACCCGGACCTGCCTCCCTACCGGGCTCAGGTTCCTTTCGAATACGAGGCACTCGACGCAACCGTCGATGCCTATATCGAGACGTGGCGAATGATCGTTGAGGCCGACGGTCGAAGGTGGCACACCCGGAAGGCAGACTTCGAGAGGGACCGAGCTCGTGACAATGCCGCGGCCTCAGCCGGGCTGATTGTGATCAGGTTCACGTACACCATGCTGAAAGAAGATCCCGAAACATGTGTGCAAACCCTGTTGGAGTCAGGACAATGGCGCGCCAACCCCTGAGCGTGTGCAGATAGGTGGACCACGGCTACGTCCCTGCACACGCTTCATGGCACAATCAGCGCGATGGGATTTCGAACCAAACAAGTACACGCAGGAGTCGAGCCCGATCCGACCACCGGGGCGATTCTGACCCCGATCTACCAGTCGACCACCTTCGTCCAGGAGTCGGTCGACAGCTACATGGGAAAAGGGTATTCCTACTCCCGTGCCGGCAACCCGACGGTACGGGCACTAGAGGAGAAACTCATCGCACTCGAAGGTGGCAGCGACGCCACCGCATATTCCTCAGGGATGGCCGCCACGGTGGCAGTATTTCTCGGTCTTCTCGAAGCGGGCGATCATGTTGTCATCGCCGATGTGGTCTACGGGGGGACCTACCGGTTCGCCGACCAGTTTCTGACCAAATTCGGAGTCGAGGTCGATTTCGTAGACGCCGCCAACATCGATGCCGTCCGGGCGGCCATCATGCCCAACACCGCGATGGTGTTCACGGAGACTCCGGCCAACCCAACACTGAAGGTCACCGATCTCGCTGCCGTCTCCAGCATCTGTGGGGAGGCCGGGGTCCTCCACGTCTCCGACAACACCTTCCTGACCCCTTACTTCCAGCGGCCGTTCGAGCTCGGGACCGATATCGTCATCCATTCGACAACCAAGTTCCTCGAGGGGCACAACGCCACCATCGGTGGCGTTGTTGTCGTCAAGGACGCGGAGCACCAGGAGAAGATCGCCTTCGCACGAATCGCCGCCGGGCTCGTGATGTCGCCGATGGTCGCCTGGCTCACGCTCCAAGGCATCAAAACCCTAAGCGTGCGCATGGACAGCCAGTCGGCAAGCGCTATGACCGTCGCCGAGTTTCTCCAGAAGCACGACGCTGTTGACTATGTCAACTATCCCGGTCTCGCCGAACACCCCCAACACCAGTTGTCCCAAACTCAGGCGAGCGGCTTTGGTGCAATGGTCGGCTTCGAAGTCCACGGTGGCGCAGAGGCCGGCAAGAAGCTCATGAACGCGGTTGAGCTGTGGAGCCTCGCTGAGAACCTCGGGTCGGTTGAGTCCCTGATCACACATCCAGTCACCATGACCCACGCCGCCGTCCCTCGCGATGAGCGGATGGCAGCAGGGATCACGGACGGGCTGGTCCGTCTTTCGGTAGGTCTCGAGGACGTCGAAGACCTAATCGAGGATCTGGACTCCGCCCTCCGCCGAATCTGAGGGTGCGGTTGAGCCCCTGGCTCAAGAGAGCTCTCGCAGGTACAGCCCTCGTCGTCGCTCTGCTGGTTGTCCTCGCCACAACCGGACCACGCCCGGAAACCGAGATATCAGGATCGATCCGACGTATCGGGGGTGTTTGTCTTCAACTCGATCGGTGGGATCTATTCGGTTGGAGAGTCGTCGGCCAGACTCACACCGTCTCCGACATCCAAAACGGGAGGTGGCACAAACCATCCGACAGCCTGGCATGTGCCGCGGTTCTCAAACAGAACTATCTCGTCAGAATGCCATTCGACGCTCCCAACGACACGTACCGGATCTGTGGCCTGGCCGACGAACAACCTTGTGTCGAATTCAGACGGGTGCCGTTTGAGGGGTCGCCCGGGCCCTGACCAGGGTGTCACGGGCGAACACGACACCGTCTTCAGTGTCTATCGGGCGACGCACGACCTGCGCCTCGATCACAGTCAGACCGCTCAGCCACGCCCTGATCGACCCGACATCCCACAGGATCTCGGGAATCTGCGGACCGCCATGGCCATTTTCAATGTTGGACCGATCGTGCCCGATCAGGAAGATCTCACCATCCGGTTTCAGCCAGCCGGCGGCTCTCTTGACCAACGGTCCAAGCTGGTCCTCGGGAAGGTGAAGATAGGCGATGAGAACCAAGTCAAAGGCGACAGACGGTTCCCAGGCGAGAACGTCAGCAACGACGAAGTCCACGGCGTCGGAGATAGCCCGGCCTCTCTCCACAGCTACCTCAGAAAAGTCCACCGCCGTCATGGCCCAGCCAAGCTCGCTCAGCCAGATGGCGTTGCGCCCTTCGCCCGAAGCCAGATCCAGCCCGACTCCAGGCTCCGCAGGGCCAAGGCGGTCGGCTATGAAGAGATTCGGCGTGGCCGACCACAGTCGCTCGGTGGCCCTGTACCGCTCGTCCCAGCTTCCGGATTCCAACTAGCCGAACTCGATTCCCTGGGCGAGCGGAAGGTCGTCGCCCCAGTTGATCGTCGTGGTCTGGCGTCGCATGTATGCCTTCCATGCGTCCGACCCGGCCTCGCGGCCCCCACCCGTCTCCTTCTCACCGCCAAAAGCGCCACCGATCTCCGCACCGGAGGTTCCGATGTTCACATTGGCAATGCCACAATCAGATCCGGTGTGGCTGAGAAACCTTTCGGAGTTCTTCAACGACTCGGTGAAGATCGCCGACGAGAGTCCCTGCGTAACGCCATTCTGGATCTCGATCGCCTCTGCGAGGGTGTCGAATTCG
>JAUXMQ010000047.1 GCA_030623125.1 Acidimicrobiia bacterium | reverse complement strand
GGTTTCGCCCACGAGGCCATCGCACGTGCCGCCGCCGACGTTGACGATGTGGAGACCTTCACCGAGCATTTGGAGCTGGCAAAGGCCGCTCTCCCCGAAATCGAAGACACCGACGAGAGAGAGACCCTCGAAGCCGACCTGGCCGAAATGAGCGAGAGCTGAGCGAACCTGAGGTAGTTAGGCCCGTATACGGGCCTAACTACCTCAGGTTCGTGTTCACGCGGTGATCAGCCGGGTTCGACACCGATTTCCGTCGCCTTAACCGAGAGCCAGATCTCGCTGTCGCCCTTCAGCCTGAGAGCATCGACGGCCGCCGGCGTAACTTCGACGGCGAGCGGCAAAGGGTCGCCTGTCTGCACCCGGACCCTGTCACCAAAGTGCTCGATCCGAACGATCGTGGTCTTCCAGACGTTGCGAGGGCTCCCTTCCGGGTGTTGGCGATGAACCGAGATCGCCCGAGGATGAATCGTTGCGAGCACCGACCCTCCAATGGCGGTGTCCCCTACCTGAAGGACGTGAGTGCCAACGGTGACAGCGCCGGATGACGCGATGCCGGTCAACAGGTTGGAACCAGCCAGGTCAGCGACGTAACGGGTCCTGGGTCGAAGACGTATGTCGTCGGCACTTCCCACCTGGGTGATACGTCCCTCCTCGATCACGTTGATCTCGTCGGCGAGGAGAAAAGCCTCGGTCGGGTCGTGTGTGATCAGAAGTCGGGGACCGGCGAACTCGGATAGATGATCGGCGAGGTCGCGTCTGACCTCGACCCGGGTTGTCGCATCGAGAGCTGCCATGGGCTCGTCCAAAAGGAGCAATCCCGGGTCGATGATCAAGGCCCTGGCGACCGCCACCTTTTGTGCCTGACCACCGGAGAGATCTCTCGCTTTGCTTTTGGAAAGTTGAGAGAGACCGAGCCGTTCCAGCCAGGCGGACGCCTTGACCTCGGCCGCATCACGGCCCTTCTTTTGGCTCCTGAGCCCGAAGGCGACGTTCTCAGAGACGGTCAAATGCCCGAACAACAAATAGTCCTGGAAAACGACGCCGATCCCTCTCTCATCAGGTGGGACAAACACTCCTGCATCGGGGTCATCGAGAACCCTGCCTCCGAGCACAATCCGACCCTGATCGATCGGAAGCAAACCGGCAAGAGCTGCTACGGCGGTCGACTTTCCCGCGCCATTAGGACCGAGAAGCGCAGCGGTCTTCCCCTCCTCGACACGGATCGACATTTCAAGAGTGAACTCGTCGCCCCTCTTGACGGTGATGCTGGCGTTCAGGGTCATTGGGGCCTCAGCCATCTGTCACGGAGGAGCACGAGAACCGTGAGCGATATCGCCACCATCAACAGACTCAGGGCGGTGGCGGTATCCCGGTTGGTCTCGAGGGCAACGAACACGGCGAGAGGGAGAGTCTGGGTCTCTCCAGCCAGGTTCCCGGCGAATGTCACAGTGGCTCCGAACTCACCTATGGCGCGCGCCCACGTCAAGACCATTCCGGCTGCAAGGGAGGGGCCGATCATCGGGAGGGTCACCCGGCGAAACACTGTCCAACCTCCGGCTCCTAGAGAGGCTGCCGCACCCTCGAAACGGACATCCACATTTCGCAAAGCGCCCTCCACAGTCAAGACGAGAAACGGCATCGACACGAAGGTCACGGCAATCACCACACCCCAAATCGAGAAGGGCAGGACGAGTCCTGTCGCCTCGTATAGCGGCTCACCCACCACCCCTCGTCTCCCCAGAGCGAACAACAGCGCAGCACCACCGACGACTGGTGGCAGCACCAGGGGAAGCAAGACCAAGCCACGAACAAGGGCGCGTCCCCTGAAGTCGACTCGCGCCAGCACCCAGGCCAAAGGCACTCCCACGACCGTGGATATGGTCACGGCCGCAAACGATGCAATAGCCGACAACACCAGTGCATCCGCCACCACCTCGCTTGCAAGGAGACTGACCAGATCACTCCACGGTGTACGGGCAAGCAGACCAATCAGAGGAAGTAGGAAGAACACCACCGCTATGGCGGCGAGAACCACAAAGGCGATCGGCGGTCTGGACGGCCCGTGGCTGCTTTGAGCGCGGCTCACGGTGTCACGAACCCGAATCCAGCGAGGATCTCCTGACCGACCCCGGACATGACAAAGTCAACAAAAGCCCTTCCTCCTACTGTGTTGGGCCCCTCCACTATTACAGCAATCGGGTAGTCGGCCGCCACGTTGACGGCGTCCGGGATTTCGATTCCCTCCACCCCTCCGCTCGCCGATCTCACATCCGTCATGTACACGATCCCCGCATCCAACTCACCTGCCTCGATCTTGGTCAGCAGAGACCGGACGTTGGGTTCGTTGGTGTCGACTGCCGGTTCCACCCCGGCCCTTGACATGACCTGACGTGCATAAGCCCCACACGGGACAACGACGTCGCACAGTCCGATGAGAAGCTCCTCGTTACCGAAGTCGTCAAGTCCGGTCACGTGAGCAGGATTGCCGGCAGGCACGGCAATCGCGAGGAACCCACGGACAAATACGGTGGCGTTTCCGTCGGAGAGACCCCCGTCGACGATGGGGGCCATCGTGTCCGTGCTTGCCGATGCATACACATCTACCGGAGCGCCCTCCAGGATCTGCTCTCGCAGCAGTGAACTGCCACCAATATTCAACACAACGTCAACACCCGGGTTCAGAGCCTCAAAGGCCGACCCCAAGGCAGCGAAGGCGAGGCTCAAGGAGGAAGCCGCCGAAACACGGACCTCATCCGAAGCATCTGAGGAACCGCCACAAGAGGTGAGCAGAAACCCAATCACGGCCACTGCGGAGACAACACGCAGTCGCCCATATCTCAATGTAGACGCGGCCACTCATGCGAGCCTATCGCCGGTCTTCCCAGAACTGGGTAGACGAGGTTCGACTAGTCGGATAGTTGAACCGCGAGAAAAGCGAGCGTCGCTATCCAGGCGCCCTCGAAGGCCTCCGGGTCGAAATTGTCACCATCCGGCTCGCCAAAACCGTGCCTCGTTCCCGGGTAACGCGCTACCTCCACCGGCAATGACTCGAGACCCAAGGTCGCCTCCATGAAGACGACTTCGTCTTGAGTGATGAACTCATCCTCTTCCGCCAGATGGATGAGATAGGACGATCTGGAGCCGGCGAAATCGATCTGTTGGGTTCCGTAGAAGGAAACTACGGCGCCGACCAGACCCGCGAGACGGACGGAAGCCCACAAACCGAGCGACCCACCCATCCCGAATCCTACGATGCCGATCTGACCCTCGGTCGATCTCTCGTGAAGCAACCTGGCCGAGGAAATGACCAGGGAGGCAAGACGGTCAGGGCTGGCGTCCCCTAGGTGATTGAGGGCGTCCTGCTCCGACTCGGGGAGCTCGCCAAAGTTGATGTCCGGAGCCAGCACTGTGTAGCCGCGATCCGCAAGACCGTCGGCCAGGTTCTTCACCGAGGAGGTCAACCCCCAGAAGGAGTGCAGTATCAACACTCCCGGCCCGGGGCCGGCGTCATCCTGAACGAAGTAGGCGAGATCGCGGACCACGATCCAAACCTAGGCCGACATCTACGCTGCGGGTATGACGTCGGCAGTTGCGCCCCTCAGATACCCGCACTTTCGCTCGTTGTGGGGAGCGACCGTGTTCTCTGCCTCGGGCACGTTCATCCAGGCCGTTGCGGCCTCATGGCTGATGTTCGAGTTGACCGGATCGAGCACATGGGTTGGTTGGATGGTGGCGTCTTCCCTTCTTCCTCTCTTTTTTCTGTCTCTCACCGCAGGTGCTCTGGCCGACATGTTCGACCGGACCAAGCTGATGCTGATCGCGCAAGTGATCATGGGAGGATCGGCGGTGGCAATGGCGGTTCTCACCTACATGGACCTGATCAACCCTCCTCTGCTTCTGGGCCTTGGGTTGGTACTCGGTTCCGGGCTCGCACTCAATATCCCGGCGTGGCAGGCCCTCGTTCCAGACCTGGTTCCGCGGGGAATGGTGGCTTCGGCGGTAGCCCTCCAATCGGCGGCCTTCAACGCCGCTCGTGCCGTCGGGCCGGCGGTGGGTGGAGTGATCATCGTCGCCTTCGGACCCGAGGCGGGTTTTGCGATCAACTCCCTCACTTACATCGCGGTAATCGTGGTCCTGCTGATAATCGGACCCCAACTCGCCGTTCGAGAACGCGAGACGGCTTCCATGGGGTCGGCCATAACCCTCGGAATCCGTTTCGCTCGCTTCACCCCTGCCTTTCGCAACCTGCTTGCCCTGGTTGCGCTCTTCGCTCTTACTTCTGCCGTGGTCCAGGCCACTCTGCCGGTGCACACCGACTATCTCGGGGGCAGCGCAGCCATGTTTGGCATCCTGCTCGGAGCAATGGGAGTCGGCGCCCTTGCCGGCGCCTTCCTCCGACCCAAGATCCTGAGGCGCCTCGAGGGAAATCTGGTCCCCTACACGATCACGCTATTCGGAGCATCGGGAATCATGCTCGGTCTCGCGCCCAACCTCGTGGTCGCCGCCGTGGCGATGCTTCTCGTGGGGTTCTTTTGGCTGCTGACTCTCTCCACACTCAACGCCAGTGCCCAACTGATGGCGCCGGAGTGGATCAGGGGCAGGGCGATGTCGCTGTACACGCTCGCATTTGCCGGGATCCTCCCCCTCGGCTCGATTCTCTCCGGAATGGTCGCCGACCAGATCGGTACCAGCGGGTCGCTGGTGGTTTTCAGTTCCGGAGCATTGGTCATAGGTCTGATCAGTCCCCGATTCGGCGTACCCCGAATCGATGACATCGAAACGCCGGAGTTCACCCCCGAACGCGTTGTTCAGCCACACACCGAGATCACTCTCGAAGGGGGACCGGTGATCGTCCTCAACACATGGACGATCAACGAGGCGGAATTTGCTGCCTTTGCCGACATCATGAACGAGATCCGCCTGGTGCGCTTGAGCACTGGCGCTTATCGGTGGCGTCTGTTCCGAAACACTTCGGACCCCACCCGCCTGACCGAACTGTTCGCCGTGGAGAGCTGGGAAGAGCATCTGGCACAGCACACCCGGATTGATGACACGGCAGCAGCCCTGATCGCGCATGCCCGCTCATTCGATCGAGACGATGGCCCGAAAACCCGTCATCTCATCGCGATCGATGTCGAACAGCCGCCCGACTTTGACGACCTGGTGGCCACACACGAGGAATTGCACCAGGTGGACGGGTCGATTCCGGTTCCCGATCAGGATGTCTGAGCGAACTTCATCTCCCTGCGGTACTTCATCCAGTCGGAGCCGGTGGTCGACCACAGCACGTCGGTTACAATCGTCACGATTCCGATCACCACCAGCCCGAGAACAGCCCACGTCGGCAATTCCGCGGCAACGGCCGCACCAACCAGGGCGAACGGAATGATCTTGGTGACAATGGCCCCGGAAGCATGCATCCATGCCCGACGAATCGCCGGAGTGCGGAGATAGCTTTCGTAGTCGATCTTCACGCCAGGTTGAGGCCGGGTCAGCGAGGCAATAAACCAGCCGGTGAATCGAATACCCAAGATCTGCCCGACGATCAGGTGAGCAAGAGCGTGTGTTGAGGTGAGCAGAGCCCCAAGACCGAGGTAGAAAGCGACGACTGCCGCCAGCCCATCCAGCGGGTAGCTGACGCCAATGAGGATCAGCCCGGTGGCCGTGCCCAGAAACGCCAGAGTCGTCCCCAGGCCTTTTGGCATCGTGAGGAGGGCCCATTGGGCAAAGGCTGCCTGGTCGATAGTGGCAATACGGTTGGCGTAGCTCTCAACCAATCCGTCGTCCGCCTTCACCTCGGCGACAGCCGCCCAGAACCGGGTACCGGCAAGACCATGCCCGGCCGCGACCTGCGCCTCGGCAGCCACAAGAACCTGTTCGATGCTCGTAGATTCCATGCCCCCACGATAGGTACCGTCAAGAGGGTGCAACCAAATTATCCCCGTTGGGGTTCTGACTGCTGATGAAAGAGATTGGACACGCCCTCGCCTCCGATCTGGACGGGGAGTTCCCGAGGGTGGTCGAGGAGATGGGGAAGAGGATCTATTGGGGTCTTCGCCGTCTCTCCGGAAACCATCAGGAGGCGGAGGACTTGACCCAGGAGACCTTCATTAGGGCCTACCAGGCCCTCGCAAGCTACGACCGGGACCGGATCAGGGGGATCAATCTGCAGCCCTGGGTGTGGACAATTGCCCTCAATCTGGGACGGAACCACCTGAGAGACAGATCGAGACGGCCGACCTATGTCGAGATGATCGAGACGGGCAAACCCGACCCTGAACTGCCAGACGGACATGCCTGGGACCGACGGCTCAGCCATCTCAACGGTCATCAAAAGACAGCCGTCGTATTGCGTCATGTCGTCGGAATGGGAATCAGCGACATTTCCGAATCAACAGGCCGGCCCGAAGGCACGGTCAAGGCAGATATTCACCGGGGCCTGGCCCGCCTCAAGCAGACAATCGAGGAGGAACAGTGAGCATCGAAAGCCAACTTGGGAACCTGGTCGGCAGTCTCCCCGATGGGGTGAGCGAAGGGGTCGCCCTCGGCGCCGGCCTTGCCGACGGATACGACCTTTACGAGTCCGCCATCGGAGATGTCGCCGTCACCTTCAACCCCGGGGGTGTTTCATCGGTCGACATCGCCGATCAGGCATTTGAAGACAGATTCGTCGACAGGTTTGGCCGCAAGCTGATTCGAGCCGAGGCCCCGTCGGCTTGGAGCCGGCACATTCCCGCAGCGATCGAGGCGGGAACACCGGGGAAGTTGCCCATCGATCTTCGCTCGGTAACGTCGTTCCAAGCGGAGGTTCTGACGCGGACCGCCATGATTCCGAAGGGTGAGGTGCGCCCCTACGCCTGGCTAGCCCATGAAGTGAACCGGCCTGGAGCCGTACGGGCAGCCGGGTCAGCCGTCGCCCGGAACCCGATCCCGCTTATCATCCCGTGCCACAGAGTGGTACGCGCCGATGGGCATATCGGCAACTACTCCCTTGGCGGCACGGGCAACAAACACGATCTGCTGGAGCATGAGGGTGCGCGTCCCGACTGGCTGGAAGACCTCGCCTCAAAGCACGTCCGTCTCCAGGGAAACACTTCAACGAAGATCTACTGCCACCCGACCTGTCACGCCATCAGACGTTCCAAGGTGGAGAACGTGGTCGACTTCCGCTCCCTCGACCAGGCGAAGAGCGCAGGGTTTCGGGCATGTGAGTTGTGCCGGCCCTGCTGCTGAATATCGGTCAGCCGACAGACCGGGCAGAAATCACCCCAACGAGACGCTGACATGATCACGAACGGAGATCATCATGTTGGACGCATACATAACCGAGCCGGGAAAACTGGTTCGCATCACAACCATGGCGCGAGCCCTCCTCGAAGAGGCCCGATCTACACCGTGTGATGCGGCCGGATGTGAGCGTCTCCGACGGATCCACGATCGCGTCATTGCAGAACTCACCGGCGTCATATCGAGTGACCTTCACGAGGAGCTTCTAACCCTTGCGGTGCG
>JAUXMQ010000176.1 GCA_030623125.1 Acidimicrobiia bacterium | reverse complement strand
GCGCAGGCTGAACACGATCGTCTGAAGGTCGGTGAACTCCTCGAGTCGCTGTCGCCCCACCCGGTGTCGGTGCCGGCAGCACCGGCCGTAGCTGTATCCTCTGCTCCAGAGGAGTGAGAGCTATGAGTCTTCAAGGAATCAAAACTGCCGAGTGGTTCGAGCGGGCGTCGTCCGCATTGATAAACGGTGTCTCCAGCGAGTTTCGTTATTGGGGTGATGACGACACGATCGTCATCGACCACGGTGAGGCCGGTCATCTCATCGACATGGATGGAAACCGTTACATCGACTACCAGCTTGGTTTCGGCCCGGTCATTCTCGGTCATGGGGAGGAGAAGGTGGCAGCGGCTGTCGCCGAAGCGGCCGCCTCCGGTACCAGCTTCGCCATGACCCAACGGGTTGAGATAGAGGCCGCGGAGAAGGTGATGGAAGCTCTGGGCTGGGCCGACGGTATGCGATTCACCAACACCGGCACTGAAGCGACCATGCATGCCATCCGACTCGCCCGCGGTGTCACGGGAAGAGACATCATTGTCAAGTTCGAGGGCCAGTACCACGGTGTCCACGACTACGTGATGTTCTCGACTGCGGGCGCCCCCCCCGACGCTCTCGGCTCGAGGTATAGCCCGGTGCCGTGGCAATCCTCCTCTGGGATACCCGACGCGATACGCGCCTATATCCGAACTCTTCCGTTCAACGATCTCGAGTTGGTCGAGAGGACTTTCCAGGACGAAGGAAACCGGATCGCCGCGGTCATCGTGGAGCCGATGCTGGGCAACGCCTTCGGTCTCACTCCTGAGGACGGGTACCTCGAAGGTCTGCGCCGGCTGTGCGATGAGTCCGGAGCCGTTCTCATTTTTGACGAAGTCAAGACGGGATTTCGAATCGCCGTCGGTGGAGCCAGAGAGTATTTCGGAGTAACTCCCGACATCGGCACCTACGCCAAGGCCCTCGGAAACGGTTTCCCGGTGGCAGCCATCGCCACAAGGGGTGAGCTGATCGAGGGCTGGCGTAAGGGTGGCATCACCCAGGCGGGCACATACTCAGGCAACGCGGTAGCCGCCGCGGCTGCGAGCGCGACGATTGACCAGCTCACCACTGGTGAGCCACTTGCCCGTGTCGAAAAAGTGGGACAGGCCCTGATGGAGGGGCTGGAGGGGATCCTCTCCGAGCTGAGTGTCGAAGCCACGATCACCGGTCATCCGTCGATGTTCTCGATCTTCCTGGGAGAGGGAGAGCCAAAGGAGTTTCGCGACGCGGCGGGCCATGACACCGACCTCTACGAGAACATCTGTTTCCGCATGATCAAGAAGGGCGTGATGCCCTGTCCGGACGCCCTCGAGCCGTGGTTCGTCTGTGCTGCTCATACCGATGAGGACGTGGCCACCTCGCTTCAGGTATTCGAGGAGTCGTTGGCGGAGGCACTGGCGGACAGGTGATTCGTGTAGCTGTCTCGGGGGCAGGGGGGAATCTGGCCGGTCCGATCATCGAGGGGATCGTCGCTTCGGATGACCTCACGCTTTCGGGTTTGTTCAACCCCAAGCGGGCCGGCTCGGAGATGGCGGGGGTGGCCATTGCCGGGGAGCAAGCTGATGTTGACGCCGATGTGATGATCGAGACGGCGCACCCCGATGTCGTGTTCGACAATCTCGCCTCCTGGCGTGATCTCGGGATGGCGGCTGTGGTGGGCACATCGGGATTCACACCGGAGCGACTCGATCATCTCCGTGAGCTGTGGGGCACCGGTGCACCGTGTCTTGTGGTCCCCAACTTTGCCATTGGCGCAGTGTTGATGATGCGTTTCGCCGCCGAGGCCGCCAGCCACTTCGAGGCCGTGGAGGTCATCGAGCGTCATCATTCCTCCAAGCCCGACGCTCCCTCGGGTACGGCGCTGGCATCGGCGATGGGTATTGGAGCGGCAGGTGGAACTTCCGCCGAGGGTTCAGAGGAACTGGTCACGGGAGCAAGGGGGGCGTCGGTCGAAGGGGTGAGAATCCACTCGCTTCGTCTCCCTGGTGTCCTATCCCAGCAGGAGGTCGCCCTTTCCAACGCCGGTGAGGTCCTTTCGATAGAGCATCTCTCAACGAGCTACCAGTCCTTTGCTGCCGGGGCGCTTCTGGCCGCACGAAAGGTTCAGTCTCTTCCCGGGGGTGTCCACTTGGGATTGGACACCATCCTCTAATACCGTCATCGCATGGCGCAGATCCACGGCGGACAGATAATCGCCCGGGCTCTCAAGTCCGAAGGCGTGGACACCGTCTTCACTCTCACCGGCGGGCACATCGTCCCGATTCTCGACGGTTGTATCCAGGAGGGGATTCGTGTCGTCGACGTCCGTCACGAGCAGGCTGCGGCGCATGCTGCCGAGGCGTACACCCGTTTGACCGGGAACCTGGGTGTTGCTGCCGTTACTGCCGGGCCCGGCGTTACCGACACGATCACCGGTGTTGCTACAGCCTTCTACGGTGCTACCCCGATGCTTGTCATCGGGGGGCGTCATTTGATCCGCCAGGAGCTCAAGGGCGGGCTCCAGGAGATGGACCACACCCGGCTGTTCCACTCGATCACCAGATGGGCGGCTACCGCATGGCAGGTCGACCGTCTTGCCGACTACATCGCCACCGCGGCACGTCACGCCTTTGAGGGAAGAGGCGGTCCTGTGTTTCTCGATGTGCCGATGGATGTCCAATTCGACATGGTCGAGGAGACGGCTGTCAGATTTCCGACCTCCTATCGGGCCTCAGCTGGTTTTGGGGCAGATGACGACACTCTCGATCAGATAATCGGGGCGCTCGGAGGTGCCGACCGGATAGTGGTCTTTGCCGGTGTCGGAGCGCGCTCGGGTGAGCCCAACCAACTCGCCGACCTTGCGGAACTGTTACAGGCCCCGACTTACGTAAACAGCCGGGCTCGCGGCTCCATGGCTCATGATCATCCGCTTCTTGGCAATCATCGGCGATCGCAAGCCATGGCCGAGACCGATGTGGTGCTTGCCCTCGGTGTGGACTGGGACTTCCGAACCGGGTACGGCGGGAAGATCTCAGATGATGCGACGGTCATTCAGATCGACGCCGACCCTGCGAAAGTGGGCTGGAATCGGCCTGCGCATGTCGGAGTGGTCTCCGATCCGATGACCGTGGTGAGCCAACTCGTCGCCAGGTCAGACGACATCAGACGCGAGGAGAGACCGTCCTGGACCTCTGAGATCATGGACGCCGAGGCGGAGAGCACAGCAGCCGCGCTTACTGAGGCCACCGACGACTCATCACCTGTCATGCCACAGAGGTTTGCCAGGGAGGTTGCCGAGTTCTTCGGCGCGGACTCCATTGTCGCCGTCGATGGCGGTGATATCGTCTCGACCACTGCCCGCTGGCTACAGACCTCGACCCCCGGCCATGTGCTCGATCCGGGCCCGTTTGGCACACTTGGTACGGGTGCGCCTTATGCCATCGCAGCCAAAACGGTCTTTCCGGAGCGGATGGTGGGCGTCGTCTTTGGTGATGGGGCGTTCGGGTTCAACGCCATGGAGTACGACACCATGGTCAGGCTTGGCCTGCCGATCATCGGGGTTGTCGGCAACAACGGTGTCTGGGCCAACATCAAGACCTTCCACAAAATGGCCTATCCCGATCGGCTGGTGGCGACCGATCTCGGCATCAGGCCCTATCACGAGATGGTCAGAGGTCTTGGCGGTTACGGCGAGTTTGTCGACGACCCAAACGATATCCGACCGGCGCTGGAGAGGGCACGCCAGTCAGAACTGCCGTCTCTCATCAATGTTCACATCGCAGAAACGATGCGGATGTCCTCCAACTACTCCCAATAGGTGTGG
>JAUXMQ010000139.1 GCA_030623125.1 Acidimicrobiia bacterium | reverse complement strand
GAGAAACCTTTGTCACCATGGACTGTGCTGCGTGACGGAAGCCGTTTGATATGGCGGTTCGTCAAGATGCACCCGGGTGCCTTCGTCATCGCCGTCCTCGGGGCGGCTTTGTTCGCCGGCGCCATCATTGCCTCGTCCCTGGTGATCGGATGGATAACCGACGAGGTGATCATCCCGATCCTTGACGAGGGCAACGATCCTGACCTGCTTGCCGTTGCCGCAGGAGCCATCGTCCTTGTCGCTTTTCTCAAAGCCGTCGGGATCGTGATTCGACGCACCTCCGCTGGTTGGCTCTCTTCGGCGGTCCGGCGTGACGTGCGGAACGATCTTCTCGAACAACAGTTGTCGCTGAAGATGTCTTGGTTCAGTCGCCAGTCGATCGGGGATCTTCTCGCAGTCGCGGACTCCGACGTACAGCAGGGAACTGGAGTCTTGAGTCCCCTTCCCTACGCCACCGGGGTATCGCTTCTCCTGGTCGGAACAATCACCATGATTGCTTTGATCGACCCCTGGCTAGCTGTCGGAGCTGTAGTCGGCCTGTTCATTGTCATCGCCATCGACGTTCGAGGCAGTTGGATCACGTATGGGATGTGGGAAGAGGTTCAGGTCATGCGTGGCAAGGTGTCCTCGGTGGCGCATGAGGCGTTCGATGGAGCCCTCACCGTGAAGTCGTTGGGACGGGAGTCTTATGTCTCAGACCGGTTTGGCGCTGTCAGTGACGTGTTGAGGGACAGGATCATCGAAGTCAACTCCACGTGGACCAAGTATCAGGTGATCGTCCGCGCCCTGCCTCAGATGCTGATCGTGTTTCTCCTGGTGGGCGGGGCCACCCGTATCTCGGCTGGGGCGATGACACCGGGTGACCTGGTGACAATCGCCTATCTGCTCGTTCTGCTCTCGTTCCCGATACAGCTCATCGGGTATGTCCTCTGGGATCTCGCCGGCAGCCTCGCCGGATGGAAGAGGGTGCAGGACGTCTTCGATGCCGATGAGTTCGTCGAATACGGCGAGAGAATCGCAAGCAACGTCGTCGAGGCAGCACCGGTTGTCGGTTCGGCCGTTGGTTTCAAATACGATGCTGAGCCCGTTCTCGACGGCCTCGATCTCGATCTCCGGGCCGGAACCACTCTCGCCGTCGTTGGACCGACCGCATCCGGGAAGTCGACACTTGGATTGTTGCTCGCCCGGTTGTGGGATCCGGACTCGGGGGCAATCCGTCTCGAGGGCAGAAATCTTCGCGAGTTTGCCGCGGCGGAACTTCCCAAGGAGGTGTCTTACGTTGCTCAGGATGCGTTTCTGTTTGACTCCACCGTCCTGGGCAATATCACCCTCGGGGAGGAATACACCGAGGAGGACGTGGACACGGCGCTCAGACTGGCAAGAGCCGACTCGTTCATCTCTGAATTGCCCAATGGCCTCGACACCGAGCTGGGAGAACGAGGAACCACATTGTCCGGTGGTCAGCGGCAGCGTCTGGCGCTTGCCCGTGCCCTGATCCGCAAGCCCAGGTTGTTGATCCTCGATGACGCCACCTCCGCCGTGGATCCATCGGTCGAGGCTGAGATTCTCAAGGCCCTCAAAAGCGCCGCCCTGCCATCGACCATCGTCGTGGTCGCCTATCGACCGTCCTCGATACGTCTGGCAGACGAGGTTGTCTACGTCGACAACAAGCGCATTCTCGGGCACGGCACCCACGAGGAGTTGCTGAAATCGGTGCCGGGTTATACCCGTCTGGTACAGGCTTATGAGGAAGAAGCCCTTCGACTTCAGCGGGAGGCCTCGTGAGCCCCGATTACACGACACCGGCCCTCATCCGTAGGGCCCTCCAGGAGGCGCCGGTCTTTCAACACGGGCTCCGGTTGACCCTGCTTCTCGCTATGTCAGGGCAAGCGATAACCGTCGTCACTCCGATCGTGATCCAACAGATCATCGACAAGGAAATTCTCGGCCCTGATGGCATCGACATGGCCAATGTGGTCGCAATGGCCGGGGTGGCTCTGGTTGCCCTCATCGTCGGCGTCTTCATCGGGCGGATCTCATTGTTGAGACTGGTGCGGACCTCGTCATCGGGTCTCTCCGACCTGCGGACCAAGACTTTCGACCATCTGATGCGTCAGTCGGTGCTCCATGTGCAGGCCGAACGCAGAGGCAATCTCGTCTCCAGAGTCACCTCCGACATTTCGACACTTCAGGAGTTCATGGAGTGGGGCGGGGTCGGGCTGATCGTCGCGTCGAGCCAGGTGGTGCTGGCAACCGGCGTCATGATGTTCTACGAGTGGCGGCTCGCTCTGATCGCTCTTGGTGGCGTGGGGATCTACCTCTGGATGATGCGATGGTTCCAGCGAATGCTGGCGTCGAGATACGACGAGGTCCGCAAGGATGTCGGAGCCTCACTGGGGATTCTGTCGGAGTCGATTACTGCAATTCCCGTTGTTCGCGCCTATGGAACTGAGGAGTCAACAAGAGGCAAGGTTGCCGATGCCCTGGAGCGGCGCTTCCGCAGCGAGTTCCGTACATATCGTTTCGGAAACACCCTCTACTCCACCGCCGAGATCTTCTCAGGGCTTCTCACCGCCACATTGGTAGTCGCCGGCTTGTTGATCGGAATAGATCAGGACATGTCGGCGGGAACTCTGATTGCCTTCCTGTTTCTCGCCAATCTGCTGATTGAGCCGCTGCAGGTGCTGGTCGAGACGCTCGAGTTCGCCCAGTCGGCGGCTTCCGGCCTTCGACGTGTGCTGGAAGTTCTCGATGGAGACGTGGAGATTGACGAGCCAACCAATCCTGGGGATCTGCGTCCCGGGGGTTTGAGCGCCAGGTTCAGCGACGTGCGCTATTCGTACCCGGACGGCGAAGAAGTCTTGACGGCCGTTTCAGTGGACATCGCCATGGGTGCGCGGGTGGCCGTTGTTGGCGAAACGGGCTCCGGCAAGACCACGTTTGCCAAGCTGTTGGTCCGTCTGCTCGACCCTGTCAGCGGCGAGATTCACATCGGTGGGCTTTCGATATCCCGCATCCGGTTGGCAGATCTTCGGTCCAGGGTGGCCTTCGTGCCTCAAGAGGGTTTCCTTTTTGATGACACCGTGGCCAACAATGTTCGATACGGACGCCCTCGAGCAGATGACGCAGAGATTTGGACCGCCTTTCACGAATTGGGGTTGGGAGAGTGGGTCCAAGGTCTTGTGGCGGGGCTCGAGACGCGTGTCGGTGAAAGGGGTGGCAACTTGTCGGCAGGCGAGCGTCAACTGGTGGCCCTGGTGCGCTCCTGGATCGGGTCGCCTGACCTTCTAGTGCTTGATGAAGCCACGTCTGCGGTTGACCCTGCTCTCGATGTCGCCCTGCGACATGCGATCGACAAGCTGACCGAGGGCCGGACCTCGGTGACGATTGCCCACCGACTTTCGACCGCAGAAGGTGCCGACGAAGTACTGGTATTCGACAAGGGCCGCTTGGTCCAGCGTGGCCATCACCGCGAGCTCATCGGTGAGCACGGTGTGTACGCAGACCTGTACGCCGACTGGTCGGCGGGAACCAAGAGCTTGTAGTCCGGTCCGAGCGTGTGCAGGGACGTCGCCCCCGTCACACTTTGTGCACACGCTTCAGACCTTGGGCGGTGGGAGGTAGTGACCTGTGGTGAACCTGGCCTTGTCCACCTCTATCTTCCAGATGGAGCTTTTCGAGCAGTAGAACCTCGACTCGAGGGTCAGCCCCGCCCACATCAACCGGTGGATCGTTGCCGGGATCACGTCTCCGTGTGAGCAAAGGACAGCATTGTTTCCCACCAGGGAGTCGACGAGGTCGTAGGCCGCGTCGATATCGGGGCCCTCGGCGAGTGCCTCACTGATCTCCACCTTCGCGCCGATTGCCTTAGCCAGGGGCTTCACCGTCTGGATGCACCGGAAGGACGGGCTGGAGACAATCCGCTCAATCCCCGCTTTCTTCAGCGACTTGGTTATGGCGTCGGCCTGACGCCGGCCCTTTTTGGTCAGAGGGCGCTCGAGGTCGTCGCCGGTCCACTTGGCACGGTCCCCCGCCGCAGCGTGTCGAATCAGGTAGAGCGTTCCTGTCTGAGCAAGCTTCTTCAGGTCGGACTCGTTGATGAGTCTGCGGTCGTTCTCGTAATCGAGGGTCTTGTTTGCCGTCTTTCGACTGACCCACCGGATGGCGTCTATTTCCTTGTTCTTCTTGAAGCCCGGGCTGTCCGGCAAAGGACGCATCACATACCAGGCGACCTCCTTGACACCACGATTCATGCGATGCCGGGTCGTTCCAAGTGGTGCCACTATTCGGCAGTGGTAACCCGTTTCCTCGAGAACCTCGCGGATGGCCGTCTCCTCGGGTGTCTCCCCCTCGTCGGCCTTGCCCTTGGGCAGCGACCAGTCGTCGTAGGAAGCCCTGTGAGCGATCAGGATCTTGAGGTTTCCTTTGGGAGTCTTACGTAAGACGAGACCCCCGGCGGCTCGGACAACTCGAGTCACGATGGCCAGATTAG
>JAUXMQ010000089.1 GCA_030623125.1 Acidimicrobiia bacterium | reverse complement strand
TTGTGAGGCGATGTCCTCGGCGTTCAACGCATCAAACATCCCGGTCGAGGCTCAAGAGGCGGTCCAGCCCATCATCGTGGAGCGCTTTGAGCTGATTCCGGACAGCGGAGGCCCGGGTCGGCAACGTGGCGGCTGCGGCATACGGCGTGACATGAGAATCCTTGGCGAGGATGTCAAACTCACCAACCTGTCGGAGCGGCAGAAGTTTGCTCCTTTCGGGTTGTTCGGCGGGGAGCCTGGAGCGCTTGGCGCCACTGTGATCAACCCCGGTGCGCCTTCCGAGCGCAAGATTGGCGGCAAGGCCTCACTGGACCTCGAATATGGGGATGTTGTCAGCTTCCGACTCTCCGGCGGCGGAGGCTACGGCGATCCCACCGAACGTGATCCGGAGGCAGTGGCCGTGGACGTCAGACTCGGCCTGGTGAGCATCGCAGCCGCCCGCGACCGATACTCGGTGGTGATCGGCCCCGACGGGATCGTCGACATCGAGGCGACTCTTGCTGCCAGGAACGCCACCTTCGATTAGGCGAAGAAAGTCACTACGAGGGAGAAGATCGCTGTGAGAACTGTCATGGCGCCAATAGTGCCCAGCGAGTAGGTCCGCAGTTGATCGCGCATGACACCGTTCATTTCCCTGACTTCGATCGCCAGTTGGTCAATTCGGTCTTCCATCCGGTCGAAATGTTGATCAACACTCGCTTTTAGACCGGTCATGTCGGCCTTGGTGGCCACTTCGTCTGAAGGATGTTGGGGTAGATGTGTCATCAAGGTGTCGGCGTGTTGTTCTCCGAGGATCTCCTCGAGAGCAGAATACAGGGCGTGCCGCGCCGGCTCCACAGATGACATTGATTCCACCATGCCGGATAGCTACGACGATTTCTAGCTGGTCGAGTAGGTGGTATTCATGGTCTGCCTCGCACGACCGACATGCTGGCTGGAACATCAGATCCGATTCGCTGCTCTCGTCGCAACGGCCTCCTCGATGCCTGCCACTATGTCCGCGAGTGCAGCCCCGGTGGGATACACCAGATAGCCGAGTTCCTCCAGGACTGACCGGCTCGCTTCGGAGATCGTCCCCCCGACGACCAGAACTACGTCGTCGAGACCGGCTTCGGCGAGTGCCTCATGGACTCTCCTGCAATACTCCTCGTGTGCGCCGGAGAGCACGGACAAACCGACAACATCCACGTCCTCATCGGTGGCAATAGCCACTATGGAAGAAATCTTCTGGTGCCGACCTGTGTAGATCACTTCCATCCCGGCGTCCCGCAAGGCCTTCACAACGACCTTTGCCCCGCGGTCATGGCCATCGAGACCGGGTTTGGCGATCAGCACCCTGATTGGCAGGCTATCCATTGGCGAATCGTACGCGCGTGCGGAGTCCAAAGGAAGGCGCCTGAGAGACGCTGATGCAAACGCACTACTCAAAATGATGCCTGCAATGCATTGAGCGCCGGCGCCGACAGCGGTACGATCCTGACTAACCGGTCAGTCAGGATACGTCGTGATGGAGGAAGAGCTCAACGAGATAATCGAGGAGTGCCGGACTGCTGTCGAGGATCCCGAATACCCGGCCGTGCATCAATGGCTGGAGGAAAACTCGAACGGCAAGGTGCTGGGGCATTTCCAGGTCTATTTCCCCGAAGAGATCGCCCACGCGGCCGGCATGCTCCCGTTGAAGATGAAGGGTTTCGACAGCAGCGTCCAGATTCGTGAGGCCGACGCCCACATCGCAGCATTTGTCTGTTCGATCCTGAGGACCTCTCTCGAACAAGCCCTCTCCGGTCGTATCGACTTCCTGTCGATGTATGTGACCCATCCCATCTGCGATGCCGCCCGTCATCTCAACGGTGTTTGGACCCGGCAGTTTCCCGAGCTGAGCTGTCAGATTCTCTACCTGCCGCAGAACGCCGCGTCACCACACGCCCCCGCCTATTTGCTCGCCGAGTATCGCCGGATAGCAGGAATCATCGAAGAAATCACCGGCACGTCCATCACCGATGAGTCACTGCTGGCCAGTATCGAGTTATTCAACGAGAACCGTCGCTTGCTACGGGAGCTCTACCAGATCAGACGGGAAACACCCGAGCAGATCGGTCTGACGGATTCCTATCTGCTCATGGCGGCAGCCGGTGCGATGCCACGCGAGCGTCACAACGAGCTGCTCGGACGCGCCCTCCCCCTCATCCGGGCCCGGGACAACCACCCCCAGGACAAGCTGCGGATCGTGTTCGAGGGCGGATACTGCGAGCAGCCCCCGATCGAGATGCTGTCGGTACTCCAAGACGTGGCCTATGTCGTCGACGACGACTTCATGATCGGCCTGCGGTGGCTCACCGAAGACGTGCCCACATCGGGTGATCCAATGCGGAATCTGGCTGTCGCCTACCTCGAGACCTCCGACTACAGCCCGGTGCAGAGGGACCCCCGCAAGCCGAAAGAGGACATGCTGCTGAAGCGCATCCACCAGTCCAAGGCGGAGGCCGCCATTGTGGCGGCGCCCAAGATGTGCGAGCCGGGACTCGAGGAGCAGGTCGCCTACGACAACGCCCTGACAGCGGCCGGTATCCCTCATCTCATCATGGAATTCGAGGAGAAGACGACCAACTTCGAACAGGCCCGAATGGAGATCGAGACCTTTGCCGAATCCCTGCTGTTCGAGTTTGTCTAGGAGACCGATATGGAAACACAGAAAGTTGCGATACGGCCGGCCCTCAGCCAAGCTGGGAACACTCGCACCGCGAGCCGTGCTCTCATGGACAACTGGTGGAAACAGCTCGGTGAAGCGGACGCTGCGGCGCAGCCTGTGGCCAACACCTTTGTGATGGGATCACTCGCCGAAGTCCTCAACACGTTCGACATCCCCATGAGCTTTCCTGAGATTGCCGCCCTGCAGACCGCTGTCAAAGGCAAGGCCATGGACTACCTGCTGGCGGCCGAAGATCTCGGTTACTCGCCTGATATCTGTGGCTATGTGAAGGTCGATATCGGCTTGCATGCCACCGGTCGGGACCATCCCCTTGGCAAGTACCCCAAACCCGGCATGGTTGTCGCCTCCAACATGTGCAACACCTACATCAAATGGGCCGAGGTCTGGGAGCGCCAGTACGGATGCCCCGTCTTTGTCCTCGACCTTCCCGGCTGGCGGGGCACCGGCTTTGAGTATGACTCGTCCAGCGAGACGTTCAGGAACGACGTGAAATACGTCGAGGGCCAGATACGCGATCTGATCAGCCTGTCAGCAGAGGTGTCAGGAAAGAAGTTCGACATAGACAAGCTTCGTGAGATTCTCGGCAACGTCAATCGGATGTCGGAGCTCTACCAGTCGATCCTGGCCATGAACAAGAACAAGCCTGCCCCCTTCAACGCCCTGACAGAAGGCATCAACTACATGGGAATCGCCAACATCCTCCGGGGACTTCCCGAGGGTGTCGAGTTCATGGAGACGGTCCTGGCCGAGCTCGAGGAGCGGGTGGCGCACGGAGTCGGAGCTCTCACCGACGAGCGATACCGCCTGCTGTTGGTGGGCACAGCCTGTTACACGAATTTCCGGGATTTCGTAGGGATGTTCGAGCGGTGGGACGGCGTCTTCGTAGCTAGCGAGTACATGTCGTACGCAGGTGGGGGCATCGACCGAGGGCTTCACTACGACCTTTCTCGCCCGATCGAGAGCCTCGCTGAGCAGATCCTCATCACTTCGCAGCCGAGCATGAGCGGGATCTTCTTCTCTCATGAATGGCAGGCAAAGATGGCGGAGGAGTATGACGTCGACGGCATCTGCTATCACGGGGTCAAGTCCTGCCGGACGACCGCTGCCGGTCTTCCGGACGCCCGCGAATGGCTTCTCAACAATGCCGGCGTTCCCGGTCTGTTCATCCAGTCTGATCTCGTCGATTCACGCCTGTGGGCCGAGGCACAAATGAGGAACCGGATCGATGCATTCTTCGAAAGCCTGCAAAGCAGGCGAGTTCAGTCAGGAGTGTGAACGAGATGTTGGTAGCAGGAGTGGACGTAGGCTCGACCCAGACCAAGGCCGTGATCATCACCGGGGAACATGAGATCCTGGGACGGGGCCTTTGCTCGACTGGAGCCAAGCTGGCCGACGCTGGAGAGACGGCTTTCAACCTGGCACTGGAGCAGACCGAGTTCGCCGAGCCCGATGTGGCCTTCGTCGTCGGTACCGGCTACGGGCGATTCAACATCGATTTTGGCGACGCCCAGGTGACCGAGATCTCGTGTCATGCCCGCGGTGCGGTTCACCTCTTTCCTGGAACTAGAAGCGTGCTCGACATCGGCGGACAGGACACCAAAGCCATCAAGGTGACCGCCGACGGCCAGGTGGTCGACTTCAACATGAACGACAAATGCGCGGCGGGCACCGGGCGTTTTCTCGGCGCGGCCTCCGACGCCCTGGAGATTCCCCTCGGGGAACTCGGACCACTGGCACTGGCTGCCAAGAACCCGGTCAAGATGACCACTACGTGCACGGTCTTCGCCGAGTCGGAGATTCTCGGGTGGATGGCAAAGGGCCGGCGTATCGAGGATGTCGTGATGGGCGTCCACAACTCGATTGCCTCCCGCAGCGTGTCGCTGCTACGTCGGGTAGGCATAGAGCCTGAGATCACCTTCACCGGGGGGGTCACCCGCAACACCGCCATGGTCGAGCTGATTTCTGAACTGGTGGGATCGCGGGTCAACACCAACGAGGAGTCGCATTATTGCGGTGCCATCGGCGCAGCCCTCTATGCACTCGATCAGGTCTTGACCGGTGCAGGCACCGAAAGGGGATTGCCGACATGAGTCTCACCGCAGGCATCGACCTGGGATCGAGCTACACCAAGGTTGTCGTCGTCGACGAGCACGGCTTCATCGAGTCGACCTTCATGCGACGCACCGGATTTCACTTCGCCAAGGCGGCCGAGGAGAGCCTTCAGACCACTCTCGCTCAGAAGGACATCGCGCCCGACGCCATCGGCTACATCGCGGCGACCGGTTTCGGTCGCTACGCGGCAGAGATCTCTGATCTGGCGATCACGGAGCTGACGTGTCACGCCTACGCAGTGCACAAATGGCTCCCCGATGTACGCACCGTGCTCGACGCCGGGGGCCAGACGGTCAAGGCTCTGCGAATAGACGAAGTCGGTCGGGTGACCGCCTTTCGACTCAACGACAAGTGTGCTGCCGGAGCCGGAGCTTTCCTGCAGAAGACCGTCGAGTACCTGGGATACGACATCACCGATATCGCCCCGCTATCGGCGGCGGCGGAAGACCCGGTCACCGTGTCGAGTGTGTGCACCGTCTTCGCCGAATCTGAGATCATCAACCATCTCGCCGCCGACCGCAGCATCGAGGATGTGTGCGCCGGGGCTGTGATCGCCCTCACAGGCCGGGCAGCCCAGCTGGTCAAACGGGTCAAGGCCGAACCACCATTCGGTCTCACCGGTGGGCTGGCGTCGGTCGACCTGCTGGCGGACAAGCTCGGCGAGATCCTCGGGTCGCCCTTCGCCGTTCCGCCGGATGGTCTCGGCGCCTACGCCGGCGCATATGGGGCGGCGTTGCTGGCCCATCAGAGGCTGCGGAAGCGAACTGAATTGGTCAGCGCCTGAACTAGTGGCCTGTTGACAGACGGGAAGAGACTTACGACTACGCTCCGCGCCAACCGCGGATCTGTCATTTGAGGAGAAGCACTTGCCAGCGACGGTGACAGAGGAATTGCTCAGCCAGGATCTGACAGCCAAACAGATCCACCTCCTCCGGACTACGTACCGGGCAATTAGTGAGAAGGGCTCTCACAGAGTCTCTCTCCAGGAGATCGCCGATCGAGCCGGGGTGAGCAAAGGGATCATCCTCTATCACTTCTCAACCAAGGACCGGC
>JAUXMQ010000190.1 GCA_030623125.1 Acidimicrobiia bacterium | reverse complement strand
TTCATCTGTCTGGTGATCATCCACAGGGCAAGAAAGATCAGCCCCATTCCAACTCCAAGGAGAATGACTCCTTCGGCTGCGGTCCAGCCGAGTGACTCGATGGTCTCTGTCATCCACGAGACAGGAACGCTGATTGCGGACTTGATCGGGCTGGAGCCCGAACCGATCTCCGGAAGGATGCCTGCGACGAGATCGGCAAAGCGGTTTGCGATTCCCGAGATGAGACCAAACGCCACTTCGAGCGGGAGCAGGACGGCGACGCTCAGGAGGTTGAAGTAGTCGTGGACTGTGGCAGCGGAGAAGGCCCGTTGGAAGTAGGCGCTCTGTCTGACATGGCCCAGCGAGGCCAGGGTGTTGGTGACTGTGGTCCCGATGTTTGCGCCCATCACCATCGGTACAGCCGATTCGACGGGAAGTACCCCCGCCCCGACCAGCCCGACGATGGTGGCGGTGGTGACCGAAGATGATTGGACCAGAACAGTTGCCAGGACCCCCGCGGCAAGACCGGCAATCGGGTTGGCAACGGAGGAGAAGACCTGATCGACGAAGTCTCCGCCGAAGGAGCTAATCCCTTTCTCGAGCGATTTGACGCCGACCAGGAAGAGGTAGAGAAAGAAGATGGCGAGGCCGAGACGCGCCGCCGTCTCGTTCAACCCCAGGAATGGCTTGCGCGTAGGACCTTCAGGTTGCGCGCCAGTGTCTTCCATGGGCGCGCGGCAGGCTAGACCGGGGCCGGTCCCAATGTCTCATCGGTTTTCAGGACTCGGGAAATCGAAACTACAGCTTGCCCACGACGCTGTTTCCTGCGTGGTCAGACAACCTGAACCCAGGCCATCACCTCGGGCAGCCGTCGCCTGAGTATGCGCGAGGACACAAAAAGAGAGAGCGAGTAGAGGATGACGCCATAGCCAATGGCGAAGAGGGAGGCGAACCAGGGGGATATGGCCTGACCGAAATCGACTGCAAGCACTACAACGGAGGCGGGCGGGACGAGAAGCATGCCGATAGCGAAGAACGACGCCACCTGACTCACGATGGCGAGACAGCCCTGCTCGGTCGACTGAGCGAAGATGTCGGTCCCCTCCCGGGGGAGACGGAGAGGGGTGAGAACGGACACCATGTTGCCAACCGACATCTGGCATCCGATAGCGGCCACTGTCAACGGCAAGACCATCCAGGTCCATTGCCAGAATCCGGTGAACCAGGCGAGTCCGGCGGCGAGGATAATTGTCTCGACGGTCAGGCCCATGGCGACTGCGGCGTTCTTTCCCAGAAGGAGTTGGCGGGGCTTCACCGGCAGGACAAACAGATAGCTGGCGGCGTTTCGCTCCCACCCGAAGAGGTTGAGAGCAATAGGGAGCCCAACAAAGAGCACCAGAATCGGAGCGACCAGAGGTGCCCATTCGTTGTCCCGGAGGTCGAAGAGACCGGTTGCGCCCATGACCGTTCCGGCCACGGCGATGCCAACGAAGATGACTGTTCCGGTCCAGACCAGCCTCTGCCGTGGATCCCGGACGTAGAAGCGGAGTTCCTTGCGGGCCATTGTCGGGATTACTCCCCACGCCCCGGATGCCATGCCCCGGCGCCGGGACCGAGCAGCGGGCTTACTCCCCTCGAGCGGCGTGGTCAGCATCCATCCGAGAAGCCGTCGCCAGGCAACGGCCAGGAGGAGAAGACCAGCCAAGGCGGAGGCCAGGAAGGTTGCCGCGAGAAGCGGATTTCCCAGAGCTGCCTCGGTTATGGCGCGCTGGGCCGCAACAGGCGGGAGTAGCAGAGCCCAATCGAGAATCGGGTGCCCGACAGCGGCCTCCTCGAGGCCCAGGTCCCGCACATTGGTCGAAACCGCCCTGTAGATGATGAAGGAAGCCGCGGCGAGACCCAATACCAGAAAGGTGGCGATGTCGCGTCCCCTGCGAGTTCGGAGGATTGCGGAAATAGTTGCAGAGAACAGTTGAGAGCCAACCGAAAGCAGTCCGAGGAAGACGAGAGAGGCGGGGACGGCCATCCACCACCCACCGGGTTGTGTGGTGCCGTTGGCGGTGAGCAGGACAATGGGGACGATGGTGGCCGGAGCGACCAGCGAGGCGGCTGTCAGCCCTTTGACCATCTGTGTTCCACCTATGGGCAACACGGCCAACTGCTGGGGGTCGAGGTTCTCGTCGAGAGGGAAGATGATCACCGGCAATGTGATCCAGGCGAGAAAGAAGAAGAGGGCTGCCCATCCCAGATACTGATTGAGCGCTGCAATGTTGGTGGAGGCAAGACTGTTGGCTGCATCGATGTGAAGTCGTGCCAGCCATAACGAGAGCCATCCGAGAAGGATGGTTGCGATTGGAAACCCGAAACGTCGCTGGACATCGTGACGAACCCCGTTCCAGGTGAGGCGCGCTTTCAGTTCTACGAGCTGGCGTACCACGTGGAGTCATCCGTTTCGTCGCCACCAACCGCCGCGATGAAGGCATCCTCGATGTTGTCCTTGCCGGTGATCCTGCAGAGCCCCTCGGGAGTCTCCTCAATTGTGAGCCGACCCTCGACCATGATCCCGATTCGGGTGCACAGTTTTTCAACCAGATGCATCTCGTGGGACGAGAAGATGATTGTTGTGCCACCCGCGGCGGCCTGACGCAGCAGGTTGCGAATCAGTCTGGCGGAGACGGCGTCGACACCCTCGAAAGGCTCGTCGAGGAATAGGACAGGAGGTCGATGGATTATGGCCGCTCCGAGGGCGACCTTCTTTCTCATGCCTCTCGAGTAGTCGCCGATGAGCTTCGAACCCGCCGATGTGAGGTCGAGCAAGGAGAGGAGACCGTTTCTTCGGCTCCTCGCTTCCTCTCTTGTCAAACCGTGCATGGCGGCTGTGAAGTCGAGAAGCTCGGCCCCGGTCAGACGCTCGTAGAGATTGAACTCCTCGGGAAGAACCCCGATTCTCGACTTGACCTCGATCGGGTTCTTCCATGTGTCGAACTCACCGACCCCGACCGTCCCGGCATTGGGTCGGAGGAGGCCGACTATCACCTTGATGGTCGTGGTCTTTCCGGCGCCATTCTGGCCGAGCAGGCCGTAGAACTCCCCGCGCTGAACGGAGAGGTTGACATTGTCGACAGCGACCGTCTTTCCAAACTTCCTGACCAGACCGCGAGCCCAGACGGCAGGTGGAGATTGGATGTGCTCGACGGCGGGGTCTTCGATGAGTGGCTGGGTCACGCGTGGAAGTATCGACGGAAACCGCCAGTAAGTGAATCGTTTGTGAAGATCAACGCGGGTATGAGCCGCGTTGATCTTCACAAACGGGATCTGGGTGGTGAATCGGTCCCTCCAGGCATGTACGGTGGCGATGTCTTGGAATACCAGGCTCTCTACCGCAGGTATCGGCCGCAGACCTTTGACGACGTCATCGGCCAGGCCCATATCACCACAACTCTGACGCGTGAGATCGCCGATGGTCGCGTCGCCCACGCCTATCTATTCACCGGCCCGCGCGGCACCGGGAAGACCTCAACAGCGCGGATTCTGGCCAAGGCTCTCAACTGTGAGAACAGACACGCCGACGGGTCTCCGTGCAACGAATGCGGGAGTTGCGAGGCAATAACCCAGGGGACC
>JAUXMQ010000125.1 GCA_030623125.1 Acidimicrobiia bacterium | reverse complement strand
GGGTGGGCCGGCTTTGTTGTCTTGGCCACGGTTCTCTTCTTCTCGCTGACCCCGAGGAAAAACCCTCTCGAGAGCGTATCGGTGACGGTTCTCGGTGTCGCCTGGGTGGGGGTGCTCTCGTTTGCGATCCTCGTGGCAAAGGGACCAAATCCAGTTGCCCTCATCCTGTTTCTGGTGCTTCTCATAGCTCTCAACGACATCGGGGCCTTCTTTGTCGGCCGTGCCTTCGGCCGGCGAAAGCTGGCTCCCAAGGTTTCGCCAAACAAGACGGTCGAAGGTCTTCTAGGGGGATTGATCGTCGTTGGGGTGGTGGCGTCGATCTTGGTCACCTTCCCGCCTTGGGAGTCGATTGGCCTGGCAAAAGGCCTGAGTGCGGCGGCAGTGGTCGGGTTGTTCGCTCCCTTCGGTGATCTCGTCGAGTCCATGGTGAAGAGAAGTATCGGGATCAAGGACATGGGCTCGGTGCTCCCCGGTCACGGCGGGATGCTCGACCGGGTAGACGGCTTTTTGTTTGCTGTTCCTGCTATCTATTTCCTGTTCAGAGTCTTCGAACTGCTGTGAGTCGCCCGGTTGTCGTCCTCGGAGCGACCGGTTCAATTGGATCTCAGACCCTTGAAGTGGCGGATGCTCTCGGTGTGGAGGTGGCTGCCCTAGCAGCCCTGAGACCTTCCCCGCTGTTTGCCGAGTTGGCTATTTCCCGCCCGGACGCGAGGGTGATAGTCGTCGGCGGCTCATCAGAAGAAAGGGCCGATTTCGAGTTCACCGTCGGCAGGGCGGTCGAGTTCGACCCTCCCGCAGTTCTGGATGCCGTGACAATACCGGGAGCCGTTGTTGTCAACGGAATCGTTGGAGCCGCCGGACTCCGGGCGACCTTGGCCACTCTTGAAGCGGGGAATCGGCTTGCATTGGCAAACAAGGAGAGTTTGGTGGCTGGAGGCCCGGTCGTTGAGCAGGCACTTGCCCAGGGTGGTGAGATGATCCCGGTTGACAGCGAACACTCTGCGCTTTTCCAATGTCTTCAAGGTGAGCCGCCGGAAGCTGTCGCCAAACTGGTTCTCACTGCCTCCGGAGGCCCGTTTCGCGGCGCCAGCCGGGAGTCGCTCCAGGAGGTGACGCCAGAGGAAGCCCTGAATCATCCGACATGGAACATGGGCCGCCGGGTGACGATCGACTCGGCCACGCTTTTCAACAAAGGTCTCGAGGTCATCGAGGCGCATTATCTGTTTGGTGTTCCTTACGATCGGATAGACGTTGTGATCCACCCACAATCGGTTCTTCACTCGGCGGTGGAGTTCGTGGATGGCTCCTGGAAGGGACACTTCGGCCAACCTGACATGCGTATCCCCATTCAATACGCCCTCACTGCTCCGATGCGATCGAGCTCACCCGCCGATCCCTTTTCGCTCGCAGGACGGGAACTGACGTTTGAGGAGGTTGACCTAGAGACCTTTCCTGCGCTCGATCTGGCATACGCTGCCGGCCGAAAGGGAGGCTCCGCGCCCGCGGTCCTCAACGCCGCCGACGAGGTGGCCGTTGAGGCGTTTCTTCAGCGTCGACTTGGCTTTCTCCAGATTGCCGATGTCGTTGGCCAGACTCTCGACCGGGTCGAGTGGCGAGAACTTCGAAGTGTCGACGATGTGCTCGCAGTCGACGCCGAGGCGAGAGTAATGGCCGCCTCGGTTATCGCAGGTGGACGCTGAGTAGGTGCGGCGTGGGGGTACCGTGACCTCATGATCGGGGGCATTGCCGCAGCGGTGGCCATCGTCTTCTTTGTCACTGCCCATGAGGCGGGCCACTTCCTCGCGGCCAAGGCAGTTGGAATGAAGGCGACTCAGTTTTTCTTCGGGTTCGGGCCCAAGATCTGGTCGGTCCAAAGAGGCGAGACCGAGTACGGCTTCAAGTGGATTCCGCTTGGTGGCTACGTGCGGATCGTCGGGATGAACCCGTTGGAAGAAGTGGACCCGGCCGATATGGGGCGCACCTACCGGGAGAAGAAGTTCTGGGAGAAGAGTGTTGTCGTCCTCGCCGGGGTGGGGATGAACTTTCTGATTGGCTTCATCATGTTCTACGGGATCATTCTGGCGATAGGAGTGCCGGGTGGGCCGACACTCGAGGTAGGACTCGTGGTCGAAGAATCTCCCGCGGCTGAGGCGGGGATGGCCGAGGGTGACGTCATCGTCGCGATCGGTCCCAACGAGGTCACGGAGTGGGAGGAGCTCGTCATGGCCCTCGAGTCCGAGGGGCCAGGCCCGACGACGGTCACCGTTGATCGGGATGGCGAGTTGATCAGTCTCCAGGCTGATCTGGACGAGAACGAGTTGATAGCCGGGGTCGGCTTCCTCGGGGTTGCTCCGACACGAGAGCAGATCGATGTTGGCCCTATCGAGTCGATAGGACTGGCGGGGCGACTGGTCTGGGGTGCCATAACGGCCACGTTTGCCGCTCTGTTCCAGATGATGCGTCCGTCTTCACTGGCCCAGTATTTTGGGGTCTTCCTGGGTGATACCGACCTACCAAACGAAATCCGACCGGTGAGCCCGATCGGGATCGTGGCCATAGGCAGCCAGGCAGAGAACGCAGCGGCCTTTCTCGGGATTCTTGCCTATGTCAACGTGATCCTTGGCACCATCAATCTTCTGCCCATATTTCCGCTCGACGGAGGCCACTTCGCGGTGGCTCTCTACGAGAAGCTGACCGGCAGAGCAGCGAACATCCGCCGGCTTGCACCGGTTGCAGCAGCAGTCATCGGACTCTTCTTGTTCTTAGGGTTCGTCGCCATCATCCTCGATGTGACCAACCCGATCAGCCTACCTGGCTGAGGTCGCGGCAAACGAGTCCCTGCCCAACAAGGCAGGGAAGCAGGCAGCCAACAAGCAGGCAAGGCCGATTTCAACGCTGCCAAAAAGCAGGCCACCAACACATACAAAGCTTCGGTCAGTGCGGCGAAGAGTGCCAAGGCTGCCGCCAAGGCCGAGTACAAAGCTACCAAGTAGCAGTCATCTGCCGCAAGCGGGACCAGCTGGTCTACCGTTAGGCCGTGACATTTGAAAGGCGTCTGACACGACAGCTCCACGTTGGTGATGTCCCTGTTGGGGGTGGATCACCGATAACGGTTCAGTCGATGACGACGACAAAAACAGCGGATGTCGACGGCACTCTCGCCCAGGTCTATGCCCTCGCTGGGGCCGGTGCCGACATCGTTCGCATCACCTGCAACGACGTCGAGGCCGCCCAGGGTCTTGCCGAGATCATGCCCCGAAGCCCGGTGCCGATCATCGCCGACATCCACTATCAGTATCGGTTGGCCCTCGCCGCCATCGAGGCAGGCGTCCATGGCCTCCGTCTCAACCCTGGGAACATTCGCAAAGAGGATCAGATCAAGACCGTGGCACGGGAAGCGAAGGACCGCGGGTTACCCATCCGGGTAGGTGTCAACGCCGGATCTCTCGACAAGGAACTGCTGGAGAAGTATGGCTCGGCTGTGCCCGAGGCTCTTGTGGAATCGGCCCAAAAGGAGATCCGATATCTCGAGGAAGTCGACTTCACCGACATCAAGATCTCCGTCAAGCACTCCAACGTTCCCTCGATGGTCGAGTCGTATCGATTGCTCGCCGACGCAATCGACTACCCGCTTCATCTCGGCGTGACGGAGGCCGGTCCGCCACCGGCAGGCCTCATCAAGGGGGTCGCCGGAATTGGAACCCTCTTGAACGAGGGAATCGGAGACACGATTCGGTTCTCGCTCACGGCGGATCCGGTCGAAGAGGCCAAAGCCGGACGCCAACTCCTCGAGTTCCTCGGGTTGCGGGAGCGGAAAGGCCTGGACCTGATTGCATGTCCGTCCTGCGGTCGAGCCGAGGTCGATGTCATCGAGGTGGCCACGGCGGCGCAGAAGGCCCTGGAGGAAGCCAATCTGCCGATCCAGGTTGCTGTAATGGGTTGTGTTGTCAACGGCCCCGGTGAGGCGCGGGAAGCCGATATCGGCATTGCGGCCGGGCGGGGAAGAGGCCATCTCTTCATCAAAGGCCAGGTCGTCCGGGTTGTGCCCGAGGCTGAGATGGTCGACGCACTTCTCGACGAGGCCCACAAACTGGTGGACGAGGGTGTGGAAGCCCGACTCGCCCATGCCGACGCCAACGCCGAAGAAATCGCTGCCGCGGAACGGCTTCAACTCATCGAGATTCAGGGCGACGTCAATCGGGCCGCAGAGCGTCGCGCACAGGTCGCCGAGGTTGCCAAAGGCCACTGATCGTTCGGGTTATCGAGAGAAAGCAGCGCAATGACCGATTACCGGATCAAGACGGTTGAGGAGTATCGGGAGCTTCGTGGAAACAGCCACCAGATGATCTATGACAAGTCGATGACTGTGATCGATGAGCACATTCGTGACTTTCTGGCTCTCTCCACCTTTTTGACGGTGGCGTCCATCGACGCCGCAGGTCGGATGGATGTCTCGCCAAAGGGTGATCCGCCCGGGTTCGTCAAAGTCGTCGACGAACGCACCATCGCCATCCCCGAACGTGAGGGCAATCGGCGTGCTGACACTTTCACGAATGTTCTTCAAATTCCTTCGGTCGGGCTGATCTTTTTCGTTCCAGGAATGGACGAGACCATGCGCATCAACGGAACAGCCACGTTGACGACTGATCCCGAACTTCTGGCGACGATGGAGCACATGGGCCACATTCCGGTTCTGGCCATGCTGGTTCATGTAGAAGAGGCGTTCATTCACTGCGGCAAG
>JAUXMQ010000210.1 GCA_030623125.1 Acidimicrobiia bacterium | reverse complement strand
GACGCAACGACTCCTTGGGAACGCTCAGATCCCCGACGGGCTCAACCATGTGATCACTCACGTTCAGGGCGACGCGAGCACCAAACACGAGACCCTCGAGCAGCGAATTCGAGGCCAGGCGATTGGCTCCGTGCACCCCCGTCGACGCGCACTCACCCACGGCCCACAACCCGTCAACCGACGTCCGACCGTGAGTATCGGCGTCGATGCCACCCATGTAGTAGTGGGCAGCGGGAGAAACGGGAAGAAGATCGTTCGACGGGTCGAGATCGACCGACAGCGCATGGGCTGTGACTGTTGGGAACCGCTCATGAAAGTTGATGATCGACCGCGCATCCAGATATGCACTCGAGCCGCGGTCGTATTGCCAGAAGATCGCTCTAGCCACGATATCGCGTGGGGCGAGCTCGGCCATCGGGTGGTATTGGTCCATGAACCGTCTTCCGTGGGGGTCGACAAGGGTTGCTCCCTCGCCACGAAGGGCCTCGGTCAGAAGAGGCATCGGATCTTTGCCCGCCAACAGCGCGGTTGGATGGAACTGAACGAACTCCAGATCGGCAAGTCTGGCCCCGGCGCGACCGGCCATCACGATCCCTTCTCCTGTAACACCCGGCGGATTGGTTGTCATGGAGTACATGCGACCGGCGCCACCGGTTGCCATGATGACGGCAGGTGCGACATAGATGTGTCGCTTCTTCCCGTCTGCCGTGATTACGCCGGCAACCCTGTCAGCCGTCCGAACAATATCGACAACTCGCCCCTCGATAACCGTCACCGAGTCACCCGTGGCCACGGCAGCGTTCAGCGCCCGCATGACCTCGGCTCCGGTGGCATCGCCATCGGCGTGGACGACGCGTCGCGTGTGATGACCGCCCTCTCGACCAAGCATCAGCTCTCCCCGGTCGTCGCGATCGAACTCGGCACCTATCTGGACCAATCGCTCGATGGCGGCGGGGCCGCCACGCGTCAGAGCCTCTACGGCGGCGGCGGCGGCCAGCCCGCCAGCAACGGCAAACGTGTCTTCGGCATGTGCACGCGGGGAATCATCGGCGGCGAGGGCCGCGGCAATGCCTCCCTGGGCCCACCACGTCGAGCCAGTGTCCGATGCGGAGATCACATATGCCCGTTTGAGTCCCAGCGCAGCGGAGAGGCCGGCGACGCCCGCCCCGACGATCAGGGGGGCGTCGAGGCGTGACAGCTTGGCCATTTGCTAGCCCATCAATCCTGTCGCCCGACCTCGAGCATGCGATTGACGGCCCGACGTGCCCGCTCAACGACGTCCTGGGGAATCTCGATCTGGTGGGTCAAGGTCTCGAGTGATTGCCTGATATTGTCGAGTGTTATCCGCTTCATGTGGGGACACAGGTTGCAGGGGCGAACGAACTCGGTATCGGGTGCGGCCGAGGCGACGTTGTCGGCCATCGAGCACTCGGTGATCATCATCACCTTCCGCGGTTGATGTTTGCTCACCCAGTTGATCATCCCGTGTGTCGAGCCCACATAGACGGCCTCGGCGAGCACGTCGGGGGGACACTCAGGATGGGCGATTACCGGAATGTCACCCATGTCCTTCTTGTAATCCGAGATCTCCTCCCCGGTGAATCGCTCATGCACCATGCAAGAGCCTTCCCAGAGAATCATCTCGACCTCGGTTTTGCCGGCGACCCACTTCCCCAGGTACTGATCCGGCGTGAAAATCACCCGTTCGACACCGAGGGACTCAACCACCGCCAGGGCGTTGCCGGAGGTGCAGGTGATTTCTGACTCCGCCTTCACCTCGGCTGAGGTGTTGACATAGGAGACAACCGGCACACCGGGATACTGCTCCTTCATTCTGCGCACATCAGATCCGGTGATCCCGTCCGCCAGAGAGCACCCCGCCTCCAGATCTGGGATCAGAACCATCTTCTTGGGGTTGATGATCTTGGCCGTCTCCGCCATGAAAACAACACCGGCTAGAACGATGACATCGGCATCGGTCTCGAGGGCGAGATTGGCGAGGGCCAACGAGTCACCCGTTATGTCGGCCGCCAAATGGAATATGTCCGGTGTCATGTAATTGTGCGCGGCGACGACTGCATTGCGCTCGACCTTCAGCCTGTTGATCTCGTCTATCAACGGTTGGATGGCCGCAATCTCCTCCTCGGGGAGGACATCGATGGCTCGAGTAGTGTGAATCGTCGTCAAGTGTGACTCCGCGGCCGAATGGTCTAATTGTAGGGGTTGTCGAGACCGTTCCTTTGATGCCGTCGTCCTGAGCTGATTCTCTACCCTTTCTTGATGGCCAACCCGGTATTGACAAAGCAATTCGGCGAACCTGTGGCATCGGATGCTGCCCTTCAAGGGGTATCGCCACCCGAAGCCACTGCCGGCGATCGGATGACCATCGGCTCCGTCGTCGGGGCCACTTTCTTCCTGCTCGTACTTGTTGGAGCGGGTGCTACCTACGGTTGGGCCAACGCCGACACCATCTGGCGTTGGTGGTGGGCCGTCGCCATCGGGCTGATCGTCTTGGTCATCCTCACGGTCTCCAACCCGAAGCTTGCCCCATTCACCGGAATCATCTACTCGCTGACTCAGGGAGCCTTCATCGGCGCCCTTTCCAAGCAGTACGAGACCTTCTACGACGGGATCGTCTTCCTGGCGTTGACAGCAACCATCGCGGTGTTTCTGGCGATGCTGTTCCTATATGCCACGGGGATAGTCAAGGTCACCCAGAAGCTGCGATCAGTGATCATCATCGCCACGGTCGGGATCGGTTTGTTCTATCTGTTGTCGCTGTTTCTCTCGATATTCGGAGCAAACGTTCCCTTGATCACCGGCGCCGGCACTCCTGCCCTCGTTTTCAGCATCATCGTCGTGATCATCGCCTCCCTCAATCTTCTGCTCGACTTCGCCGTGATCGAGCATGGGGTAGCCATGGGCGCACCCAAGGCCTTGTCTTGGTTTGCCGCCTTCGGGCTGATGGTCACCATCGTCTGGCTCTACATCGAGATACTCAGACTGTTGGCAATCCTGGCTTCCAGACGCGGCTGACCAGCGCAGACAACCTCTACATGTGGTCGATGATGGCGTCGCCGAACTCCGAGGTCTTCACTTCGATGGCGTCGTCGGTGAGTCGGGCGAAGTCGTAGGTGACCGTCCTCGCCGCGATAGCCCCTTCGAGGCCCT
>JAUXMQ010000001.1 GCA_030623125.1 Acidimicrobiia bacterium | reverse complement strand
TCCCGGGATGGCTTTGAAGAGCGAAGGCATCTCACTTGCCTTCATGCTCGAGCTTCCGCTGATCATCATCAATGTGCAACGCGGTGGTCCTTCGACGGGACTTCCGACCAAACCGGAACAGTCCGATCTCCTATTCTCGCTTTACGGTCGCCATGGTGAGTCCCCCCTCCCTGTCCTTGCCATTGCCACCCCGTCGGAAGCCTTCCTCATGGCAATCGAGGCCGCTCGGATCGCCGTCAAGTACATGACGCCGGTGATCTTGTTGAGCGACAACTCCGTGGCAAACGCCTCCGAGCCCTGGCGCCTGCCAGACCTCGACTCCATTCCCGAGATCGACGTCGAGTACGCCAAACACCCGAATGGACCCGATGGGAAGTTCCTACCCTACATGCGAAATGTCGACACCTTCGCCCGGCCCTGGGCGATTCCTGGAACGGCCGGACTGGAGCATCGGGTGGGTGGACTGGAGAAGGATGCCCTTTCCGGTGATGTCTCATACGACCCAAACAACCACCAATTGATGACCGACACCAGAGCGTGGAAGGTGGCCAACATCGCCAACGACATCCCCCAGTTGGAGATCAATGGTGACGAAGATGCCGAGATCCTGGTCCTCGGATGGGGATCGACCTTCGGCTCGATCCGGGCCGCTGCCAATAGGTCTCGGCTAGAAGGTCGCAAGGTCGCCACCACACACCTGAGATATCTCAACCCGTTGCCCAACAATCTGGGCGACTTGCTCCGCTCATACGACAAGATCCTCATCCCCGAACTCAACACAGGACAACTGATGAAGGTAATACGGGCCGAGTTTCTCATTGATGCCACCGGCCTGAACAAGGTCTCGGGCGAGCCATTCAAGATTTCGGAGATCATGGAAAAGATTCGGGAAATGGTCGAATGACTACCCCCTCATACACAAGGGCCGACTTCCAGACGGACCAAGAGGTGCGCTGGTGTCCCGGGTGTGGTGACTACACGATCCTCGCATCGGTGCAACAGTTCGTCGCCGCTCTGGGCCGTCCACGCGAAGAGTTCGTCTTTATCTCGGGGATCGGTTGCGCCTCACGGTTCCCCTACTACATGAAGACCTTCGGGATGCACTCGATCCACGGAAGAGCTCCGGCGATCGCAACAGGCGTGGCGACGACCCGACCCGACCTATCCGTCTGGGTGATCACCGGTGACGGCGACGCTCTCTCCATCGGCGGCAACCACCTGATCCACGTCCTCCGCCGAAATGTAAACCTGAAGATCCTCTTGTTCAACAACCAGATCTACGGTTTGACCAAGGGTCAATACTCACCCACGTCGGAAGTGGGCAAGACGACCAAATCATCCCCGTTCGGGTCAATCGACTATCCGTTCAACCCGGTGTCGCTCGCGCTTGGAGCCGAAGCGACTTTCGTGGCTCGCACCCTCGATATGGATCGCAATCACACTCAGGCGCTTCTCAAGGCCGCATACGAGCACGAGGGGTCCGCCTTCATCGAGATCTACCAGAATTGCAACGTCTTCAACGATAAAGCGTTCATCCAGGTCACCGGAAAAGAAGAGCGGGTTCACAATCGCATCGATCTACAACACGGAAAGCCGATCGTCTTCGACGGCGGATCAAAGGCAGTAGTGATGCGTGAGGGGCAGGCCACAGTCGTGGAATCGTCTTCGGTCGACCCCAACGCAATCCTGGTTCACGACGAGACGAGGCCGGATCCGGCCATCGCCTTCGCACTGAGTCGTCTGTCTCACGGACCGTATGGGCCGACGCCGCTCGGTATCTTCCGAAACGTCGAACGCCCCACCTACGACGCCGAGCTCAACGCTCAGGTCGACAAGGCGACGGAGCAACTCGGCGAAGGTGACCTGGAGAAACTCATCAGGTCACACGGGACGTGGACGGTCGAGGCACAATCACCCAACGGTGGCTAAAACTCAGATGCGTCGCCGGATTTCATCAATCTGAGCACGCACCGAGTCAGGATAACCCGACCCGGATGTTGCTCGCGCCCTGACCGAGTCGGTCGGGTCGAGACGATCGAGATCTGCCTCGACAAAACGTTGATCCACTTCGTGGAGTTCGTCGAGCGTTGCGTCTGACAGAGTCTTCCCACGGGATTCGAGAAGACTCACCAACTCTCCCACCAGCCTGTGAGCCTCGCGAAACGGAACTCCACGACGCACCATGACTTCGGCAATATCGAGACTCACTGTGTCTGGACCAGGCGCAGGGGGATGAAACTCCAGCCCGCCGAGCAATTCCACCATGGCCCCCAATCCCGATCCCAGCGTATCGTCGGCATGAAAGACGATCCTCTTGTCTTCCTGGAGATCACGGTTGTAAGCGAGTGGCAGGGCTTTTTGCAGCGAGAGGATCGCGGTCATGTCACCGACCACGATGCCGGCGCGCCCCCGGATCAACTCCGCGATATCGGGGTTCCGCTTCTGAGGCAGGGCCGACGAGCCGGTACTCACCTCGTCGCTGAGAGACACCCATCCGAACTCCCTGGTTGACCAAAGGATTATCTCCTCGGCAAGTCTCGACAGTTCGATCATCGACTGGGCACAGCAGAACACATACTCGGAGACAAAGTCCCTCGATCCCACCGCATCGAGGGAGTTGGGAATCACACCGTCAAGTTCGAGATGCCTGGCGACGGCGTCACGGTCGAGAGGAAGAGAGGATCCGGACGAGGCTCCGGACCCGAGAGGGGAAACTGCGATTCTCTTTGCCGCATCGTTGAATCTCTCCGCTCCTCTCATGGCCATCCATGCGTACGCAAGAAGATGATGACCCAGCGTGGTCGGTTGGGCTTGCTGCAAATGGGTGTACGACGCAACAACCGTTTCGGCGTGGGATTCGGCCAACCGGGTGATGGTGCCGGCGAGTTTATGAAGCTGCTCTATGCGCCGACCCCCGGCCCGGACCAGATAGAGACGAAGATCGAGTGCAACCTGATCGTTTCGCGAACGACCGGTGTGCAGCTTGCCGGCCGTCTCTCCAACCAACTCGCCCAACCGGCGCTCGACCGCGGTGTGAACATCCTCGTCCGTGGTCTGGAACGCAAACTCGCCGGCTTCCGCCTCGGCGAGAATCGACCGAAGCCCCGCGACCAGAGTCTGCGCCTCTTCGGGCTCAATGACTTCGGTGGCGCCAAGCATCTCGACGTGTGCGATCGAGCCTTCGATATCCACCTGGAGGAGACGGCGATCAGACTTGTCTGTGGTGAATTCCCACATCGCCTCTGAAAGCGAGCCCTCGAATCTGCCGCCCCACAGAGTCACGACTTCGATCCGGTCCCGTAGCCACGAATCCTCAGGGCATTGAGACTGATGAACCCTTCGGCATCGGCCTGGCGATAGACATCATCGGCTTCGAAGGTGGCCACTCCGGGGTCGTACAGACTGTTCGGCGACCGGCGCCCCACGACCCGAGCCGATCCTTTGTAGAGGACGAGACGGGCTTCGCCTGTCACCGGCTCCTGAATCGAGTCCATCGTCTCCTGAAGAGCTATCCGCTCCGGCGAGAACCAGAACCCGTTGTAGACGATCCTGGCATAACGGGTCATCAGATCGTCACGCAGGTGAAGCACCTCACGGTCGAGTGCGATCGACTCCACCGCCCGGCGGCCGATATGAAGAATCGTTCCTCCGGGTGTCTCGTAAACACCACGGCTCTTGATGCCTACGAACCGGTTCTCGACGATGTCGACACGGCCGATGCCGTGACGTCCGCCGATCTCGTTGAGACCGGCAAGAAGCTCCACCGGCCCCATACTCTTCCCGTCTATCGATACCGGGGTGCCGGACTCGAATCCGATGGTCAGCTCGCGAGGGTCATCGGGAGCGTCCGCGGGATCAACCGTCATCCGGAACATGTCGGCCGGCGGGTCGGCCCACGGATCCTCGAGGACACCCCCCTCATAGGAGATATGAAAGAGATTGGCGTCCATTGAGTATGGCGCTTCCCTCGTCACCGGGACCGAAATACCCCTGGCCTCGGCGTATGCCATCAGATCGCTTCGCCCGGCAAGATCCCATTCGCGCCAGGGGGCGATCGTTTTCAGGTCGGGAGCAAGCGCCGCCGTCGAAAGCTCAAATCGAACCTGATCGTTCCCCTTGCCGGTGGCTCCGTGCGAAATGGCGTCGGCTCCGTATTCGCGGGCCGTTGCGACAAGTCCCTGGCTGATGATCGGACGCGCCAGGGAGGTGCCGAGAAGGTACTCGTTCTCGTACACCGCGGCTGCCCGGATCGCCGGGAAGACGGCATCGCTGACAAACGACTCCTTGAGGTCGTCGACAATTCCGGCGACAGCCCCGGTGGCGAGGGCTTTCTCCGCAGCCTCGGCGACCTCGGCGCCCTGACCGACATCGGCGGTGTAAGCGATCACCTCTGCGTCGTACTCCTCCCTGAGCCAGGCGAGGATCACTGATGTGTCGAGACCACCGGAATAGGCGAGGACTACTTTCATGCTTCACCCCCGATCGCCGCGGTGGGCGCGACGGGATCTCGGTCGTTAGCCGAGGATCTTGGCTTTCTCGGCGGCGAACTCTTCCTCGGTGAGGATGCCTGCATCGAGAAGCTCTTTGGCCTCTTTGAGCTTGGCGTACTTGTCCTCCTCCTGGGGAGGGGGTGCGACCGGCTCGGGAGGAGGCGGCGGCGGTGCCTGCTCGGGTGGTGGCGCGGCAGCTTCCTGCACTCCCGATTGTCGCCGACTCACCCGGCGTGATGTGCGACGAGACGTGCGACGAGCGGTCCTTCTCATTCCGGGTCTTCCAACCATGAGTCTCCTTTTCGAATGTGGCTGAACCCTACCAGTCCACTAACACCGGATAGAAAGGGGTCGAGCCTCACCCGATCCCGGTAATGAGGAAGGTGGTCAGGTCGCCGATCAGTTCGTCCCGGTCCAATGGCCCAGCAGGGTCATACCAGCGCTCCAGTGCGTTGAGAACCGAGAGTATGTAGATGGAGCTCGTCTTGGGATCGATGTCGGAACGAAACGACCCATCACCCACCCCATCGGCCAAAACCGACCGGAACACCCCTTCGTAATGATCCCTGGCCTCGACTATTCGCTCTCGATGCTCGGCATCGAGCATGCGAGCCTCGTTGAGGAATGTTCGGGCGACATTGACATTGTCGAGCACCACGTTGACATGCCCGGCCACAAGAGCGGCCAGCCGATCGCGGGCGGTTCCCGGTGTCGCTCTGGCTTGCTCCGCCACCGCTTCGAAGAGCCGTGCCCCCTCTTCGACCACCTCGACCAGAAGATCCTGCTTGGATTCGACATGGGAGTAGAGCGAGGAGCCGAGCAACCCGAGCTCCTTGCCGAGATCCCGCATCGAGGTGCCGTGATAGCCGCGTTCGGCGAACAGACGGCCTGCCGCGTGAATCACGTCCGACCGGGTGTTGCGGACTGAAATCACTAGCGGTGGTCGTATCGAACCACAACCCGGTCAGACACCGGGTGCGACTGACAGGTGAGAACATATCCCGCCTCCACCTCTTCATCGATCAAGGCGTAGTTCTTGGTCATTGTCACTTTGCCATCCTCGATCCTCCCCTTGCAGGTTGCGCACATCCCACCCTTGCAGGAAAAGGGCAGCTCGGGGCGAACCCGAAGCGCAGCATCGAGTATTGATGTCTCGGACGACATTCGGGTGTCCACGGCCCGCCCGTCGAGGATCACCGTCAGCTCGATGGCACCCTCCCCGGGTGGTGGCTCAGGGGGCAATGTCGTGGGGTCGACGGGACCGGCGAAGAACAGCTCGTCATGAATGCGGTCTTGCGGGATACCCAGGTTCTGAAGGGTCTCCTTCGCCATCATCACCATCTCGTAAGGACCACACAGGTACCAGCCATCGACCGGGGCGCCACCCAACAGCCGATCATGAATCGTCAGCATCTTCTCCTCGTCAATCCGACCGGAGAGAAGCGGCACGTCGGAGCCCTCCCTGCTGAGCAGGTGGAAGAGTTGGAATCGGCTCTTGTAGCGGTCCTTCAGCCCCTCCAATTCCTCAAGGAACATGATGCTGCTTGCGGTTCGGTTGCCAAACAGCAGCGTCCAGTTTGCCAATGGCTCACTCTCCAGGGAGGTCGCGATCAGCGACATCACAGGTGTGATGCCGGAACCAGACGCGATGGCCACAGCCCGACGAGGGCTCGCCGGGTTGATCTCGATGGTGAACTCACCCACCGGAGCCATGACGTCGAGCATGTCGCCCGCCTCGAGATCAGAGGTTGCGTAGGTGCTGAACGCTCCTCCGGAGAGCCGCTTGACTCCGACCCGCAACTTGTGAGAGTTGGCGTTTGCACAGATCGAATACGACCTGCGAACGTCCTCGCCATCGATGAAGGCTCGCACGGTTACGTGCTGTCCAGGCAGGTAGGCGAACGTCTCGGATAACTCGTCGGGAACATCGAGGCTGACTGTCACGGAGTCGTCGGTGAGAGGGCTCACCTCGGTGACACTCAACCGATGAAATTCGAGATCACTCATCAGAACGGTTTGAAGAAGTCGAAGGGCTCACCACAGGATGAACACACCATCAGGGCCTTGCATGCGGTAGAACCGAAGCGGGCGATCATTGTTGGCGTCGAGGCGTCGCACCGCGGGCACGTCAGGTCTTGTTCGGAGACCGCCGGTGCGATACCGAACTGCCTCAGCTTGCGCTGACCATCCTCACTGATCCAGTCGGTGGACCATGCCGGAAAGTGAACGGTTACGACCTCGACACCCTCAACTCCGATCCTTTCGAAGGCGGTGACGATGTCGTCCTCCATCTGGCCCATCGCCGGGCAACCCGAGTAGGTCGGGGTGATAGTCACGATCACACGACCCTCGTCTACCACGACCGACCTGAGAATCCCCAGATCATCAATCGTCAGAACCGGAATCTCAGGATCAACCACCGACGCAGCCACCTTCCGGGCGGTGACGATGCTGATCGTGGCTGCCGTCACCATTTCAGACCCGGGTAGCTCCGCTGCACCCACTGCATCTCGGCGAGCAGAAAGCCGAGGTACTCGGTGTGAAAACCACTCCGGCCACCCGTTCTTTGATAGGGGTCGGCCACAGGATCGAGGCCGGCCTCGATCAGGGCGGACTCGATGGTGGTGCTCCAGGCCGGGTGATAGTGCTCTGCCTCACCCTCAAACATCTCCGATGTGTACTGCCAAAGGGCGTTGACTCCATCCTGGGCGCGGCGGTGGGACTCCTCGGTGCCGTCGCCAAGACGGGTGACCCATCCTGACGAGAATCGCATGTGGTAGGTGGCCTCCTTGAGCGCCCTGGCGGCGATGCCAGCCAGAGTCGTATCGCTGAAAGTCGAAAGGTCTCTCCAGAGTTCCATCTGATAAGCGTCGAAGAAGAGTTGACGCACCATGGTGTGGGCGAAGTCGCCATTTGGCTGCTCCACAAGCAGAAGGTTGGTGTATTCCCGCTCGGTTCTGAACATTGCGAGCTCGTCCTCGGATCTTCCCTTACCCTCGGTGTTGCCGGCGTGGGTATACAGCGCCCTTGCCACACCGAGGTGGTCGAGAGCTGTGTTACCCAGCGCGATATCTATCTCCAGCTCGGGCGCGTTGGAGATCAGCTCGCCAAGTCGCTGAGCGAGCACCATGTTGTCGTCGGCGTGAGCCAGCAGCGAAGTGACCGATTTGATGGTCACATCTGTCCAACTTCTTCAGGAATCTCATAGGCCGTGGCCAGCCGGTAGACCTTTTCGTTGGCCTCGACATAGTCGGCAGCGGCTTCCGGCTCGAAGGCATGGACCTCGCTGCTGCGGACAACCCACACGCTCACACCCTCGCCGCGTCGGGTGTAGACATCACGGGCATTCTCCAGCGCCGTCTCGGCATCGGCCGCATGGAGACTCCCGATGTGGACGTGGGATATGCCGCGACGCGCCCGGACAAACACCTCCCACATTGGCCAGCTCTCCCCACTCAGCTCTGTGGTCTCTTCTATCTCCGCCTTCTCCCCCGGGGCAACGGGAACGTCGTAACTCATCAGTCGATCCTCCTAAGCCGCCGAGTGGGCCTGTTTCTTGGCATATGCCATCGCCGCTTCGCGTACCCACGCTCCGTCATCCCACGCCTTGACCTTGTGGGCAACACGCTCACGATTCATCGGGCCGTTCCCCTTGACAACACGCCAGAACTCCTCCCAATCGATCTCACCGAAGTCGTAGTGACCCCGTTCCTCGTTCCAGCGGAGGTCGGGGTCCGGTATCTTCAGACCGAGATAGTCGGCCTGGGGAACCGTCATGTCGACGAACTGCTGACGAAGGTCATCGTTGGAGACCCTTTTGATCTTCCACTTCATCGACTGCTCGGTGTGGGTCGAGTCGCTGTCGTGGGGCCCGAACATCATCAGCGCCGGCCACCACCAGCGGTTGACGGAGTCCTGGGCCATCGCTTTCTGCTCGGACGACCCCTGGCAGAGTCTGATCAAGAGCTCATATCCCTGACGCTGATGGAAGGACTCCTCCTTGCATATCCGCACCATGGCTCTCGCATAGGGACCATAGGAGCCGCGGGTGAGCATCACCTGGTTGGTGATGGCGGCGCCGTCGACCAGCCATCCGATCGTCCCCATGTCAGCCCAGCTGAGTGTCGGGTAGTTGAAGATCGACGAGTACTTGTGCTTGCCCCGGTGTAGGAGCTCCTGCATCTCGTCACGTCTGACTCCGAGCGTCTCGGCTGCGGCGTAGAGGTAGAGCCCATGACCGGCCTCGTCCTGGACCTTGGCGATGAGAATCGCTGTGCGATGGAGTGTCGGGGCGCGGGTGATCCAGTTGCTCTCGGGTTGCATGCCAATCACCTCCGAGTGGGCATGCTGTGCGATCTGACGGATGAGGGTTTTTCGGTAGGCCTCTGGCATCCAATCCGGGGGCTCGATCTTGTCCTCGGCGTCGATAATCGTCTGAAACCGCTCTTCGGATGACATCACCCCATAGTAGGCAAACGAACGTTCGTTTGCACGAAATCCATCGTTCCCACCCGACCTAACATCCACCCTGTGACTCCACCCCGTGCCGGCGACGACAGGCCGACGTCCGAGGACGACAAACCACGTAGGAACCGACTCCAGCATGGGCTCGGGCATCTGCTGAGCCACGATCATGTCGCCGATCATCAACCCGTCCTGGACTCTGGCGCCGAAGGAATCCGCGCCACCAAGATCTCGCTTCTCGTGTTGGGAGCCACGGCTCTCTTTCAAGCGGTGATTGTCGTGCTCAGTGGATCGGTTGCGCTCTTCTCCGACACACTTCACAACGTCACCGATGCCTTGACAGCTATTCCATTGTGGATCGCATTCTCAGTCGGTCGTCGGCGACCAACCAAGCGCTACACCTATGGATTTCACCGGTTGGAAGACGCCGCCGGTCTGCTGATCGTCGCGGCGATAGGTCTCTCGGCCATCCTGGTGATCCGGGAGTCGGTGATCCGACTGTTCGAGCCCCGACTCATCGACCACATCCCCTGGGTGATAGCCGCCGGCGTTGTCGGGGCGCTTGGTAACGAGTTTGTGGCTCGGTATCGGATCAGGGTGGGGCGCGCGATCGGATCCGAGGCTCTCGTCACCGATGGCCAACACGCCCGCACGGACGCTTTGACCTCTTTGGCAGTCGTGGTGGCCGCAGTCGGAGCATCACTCGGCGCTGCATGGCCAGATCCAGTGGCTGGACTTGTTGTCGGCGCAGGGATTCTCTGGCTCCTTGCTCGCTCGGCTCGTCGCATGTCTCGCCGGATGCTCGACGGCATCGAGCCCGAGATCGTCGGCCAGGTGGACTCGACCATTCGAGAGGTCGAAGGCGTCCGCGACCTTGCCGATCTTCAGGTTCGATGGCAGGGCCACCGGCTGGGGGTCACGGCTTCGGTCTGCGTCGACCCCGATTTGACGGTCAGAGAGGGCCACGCGATTGCTCTCGATGTCGAGCACGCTCTGCACCACCGATATTCCTTCCCGGTGTTCGCGGTGATCCACATTGACCCCCACGGTCTCGCTGATGCCCATGACACGACAGCGCACCACGGTCTTTGATCAGGCGAGGGCTACCAGATCGAGGAGGTCCTCGTCGAAGAAGCGCATCTCACCGTCCGGCATCAGGACCGCCCGGTCCGGCACCAGTTGAGCGACGAAATCGGTGTCGTGGCTGACGAGAACGACAGTCCCCTCATATAGCGTCAGGGCGTCGAGTAGCGCTTCTTTGGCCTGTGGGTCGAGGTTGTTGGTGGGCTCGTCGAGCAAGAGCACATTCGGTCTGGAGGCGACCAGCATCGCCAGGGCAAGCTTGGTTTTCTCCCCGCCGGACAGGGTTGACGCGTTCTGATCCACTTTGTCGGCCAAAAGGAAGGTCCCGAGCAAGGTTCTGAGCGTCTGGTCGGGCAACCGGGCGGCTTCTCTCATGTGATCGAACACGGTCACGCCCTCGATGATCTGCTCGTGCTCTTGTGCGTAGTAGCCAAGTGTCGCTTTGTGCCCCAGGGAGACCTCACCCAGGTCCGAGGTCTCCACTCCTGCCAGGATGCGAAGCAGGGTGGTTTTTCCAGCACCGTTGAGACCGATGAGCAGCATCCGCTCGCCCCGCTCAACGGCGAACTCGATGTCGACGAAGACCAGGTTGTCGCCGAAGGCCTTTGCCAGCCCGGTCGCAACCAGGGGAACCCTCCCTGACGGGTCCGGTTGGGGGAAGGCGACCCTGACCTTCTTGCCGCTCGTCTGCACTTCGACCAGCTCGCGCTTCATCCGGTCCACTCGGGTCTCCATGGCCCGGGCGACCTTGGCCATCTTCTCGGTGGATCCCTTGAAACGGCGAATGTTCTCCTCAAGACGAGCAATGTGCTCATCCTGATGCTTTCGCTCTCTCTGCTTACGCTCCCGCCGGGCGACTCGTTCCACCAGATAGTGCGAGTAGTTGCCGCGGTAGTGCTCGATCTCACCGTGCTCCAATACGAGCACCTCGGTTATCGCCTCATCCAGAAGTGGCAGATCGTGCGAGACGACAAGCATTCCGCCCTTGTACGACGTCAAATACTCGATGAGCCAGGCCTTCGCATCGAGATCGAGGTGGTTGGTCGGCTCGTCGAGGAGCAGGACGTCGGTCTCGGCGAAAAGGATCCTCGCCAGTTCGACCCTTCGACGCTGTCCGCCTGACATCGTTGCCACGGGTTGGTGGAGCTCGTCGTTCCCGATGCCGATCTTCGAGGCGATCCTCTTGGCTTCTCCCTCGGCTACGAACCCACCTTTTGCCTCGAACTCATCGTGAAGTCTGGAGAACCGGGCGATGCCCCTGTCCCGCTCTTCGCCGTCGAGCTCGTCCAGGCGAGCCCTCGCCTCCTCGATCCGGCGTTGCGCTGCGCCGATCTCGCGGGCCATCAGTATTCGCTCAAGGGCGGTGGCGTCCGGATGATCCAGCTCGGGGAGTGCCGCCTCTTGGGAGAGGTATCCGACCTGACCGGACCGGAGCACGGTTCCTTCCGTGGGCTCGATATCACCAATGAGGGACCTCATCAGAGTTGTCTTCCCCGTTCCATTTCGGCCCACCAACCCGATTCGGTCGCCCGACTGCACACTGAAAGCAGCACCCTGGACAAGTGTCCGGGTGCCAACATCAAGACGAAGGTCGCGTGCGATCAGCATGGTTGAAAAGGGGGTCGCAGGACAGGTTACGGTCCAACGACGGCAACCGGAGTCTGATTTGGTTAGGTTGCCGCCGTGCCTAAAGAGACCTTCAGCCATAGTGCCGTTACTCGGGCGACACGAACCGAGGTTTGGGAAGCATTGGACAAACCGGAGACCTGGGAGGGCATTGGAGGTGTTGACCGCGTGATCGACCCTGTGATCGACGACATCGGCCGACTCCGGGGCTTCACATTCGAGACCTTCGTCGCCGGCACCAAATATCTCGGCGAGGCGACCCTCCACGCCCGCGAAGAGGAGCAGATGATGACTCTGAACATCGCCAATTCAGAGATTCGCGGGGCGATACGCGTCAACTTGTCCGACGACGGGCAAGGGACCCTCATCCGGGTCACGCTTGATGTCGAGAGCGCCGGAGTGCTGTCGGGAATGTTCTTCCCGATGATCGCCAAGACGATCGGGAGTGGTCTGCCACGGACGGTCGATGAATTCGCTGAGAGCTTCGACTAGCTCAGCCTCAGGCTTCGTCGTCGGCCTCGGCGTCTTCGGCGGCAAGCCGCTGTGCTGTCTCTTTGGCCTGTGCATGGCTTTCAGCAACCTCGGCCCGATCGGTGATCAGGGTCACCTGGTTGTTGACAACCTGGATGAACCCACCGTGGACACCGATTGTGGTGCGCTCGCCCGATTCGGCTTCGATCTCGACCGGTCCGGTGGCACAGGTCGCCATCAGCGGCTCGTGGTCGGCCATGATGCCAAGCTCGCCTTCCGGGGTCCGGGCGATCACGATGACCGCCTTTCCACTCCACACGGTCGCCTCGGGCGATACCACATCAACCTGGAAGGTCTTGGCCATCAGGCGACGGCCTCTTCCAAGTCGGCGGCCTTGCGCTCTACGTCCTCACGACCGCCCACCATGTAGAAAGCCTGCTCGGGGTACTGGTCCATCTCGCCGTCGATCAGAGCCTTGAACGAGGCAATGGTCTCCTCGAGCGGTGTGTAGATGCCCTTCTGACCGGTGAACTGCTCTGCGACAAACATCGGTTGAGCAAGGAACCTCTGGATTCGACGGGCACGACCTACGACCAGCTTGTCCTCCTCGGACAACTCGTCGATCCCGAGGATGGCGATGATGTCCTGAAGATCCTTGTAACGCTGAAGAATCCTCTGCACTTCGACCGTCACGTTGTAATGCTCCTCCCCGACGATCTGCGGATCGAGCGCGCGGCTTGTCGAATCCAATGCGTCGACGGCCGGGTAGATGCCAAGGGCCGTCAGCGGCCGCGAGAGAACCGTTGTGGCATCGAGATGGGCGAATGCCGTGTGCGGCGCCGGATCGGTGATGTCGTCTGCCGGAACGTAGATCGCCTGGAGCGACGTGATCGAACGTCCCTTCAGCGATGTGATCCGTTCCTGGAGGGCACCCATTTCGTCTGCCAGGTTTGGCTGATAACCCACCTCCGACGGCATCCGACCCAGAAGTGTTGACACCTCGGAACCTGCCTGCGTGAAGCGGAAGATGTTGTCAATGAAAAGAAGCACGTCCTGCTGCTGGACGTCGCGGAAGTATTCGGCCATGGTCAGGGCCGCCAGGGCCACACGGAGACGGACCCCCGGCGGCTCATCCATCTGACCGAACGTCAGTGCCGCTTTGTCGATGACGCCCGACTCCTGCATCTCGAGGAACAAGTCGTTGCCCTCGCGGGTCCGCTCACCTACTCCGGCAAACACCGATACTCCACCGTGCTGGGTCGCAACGCGGTTGATCATCTCCTGGATGAGGACCGTCTTGCCAACGCCGGCACCGCCGAACAGCCCGATCTTGCCACCCTCGAGATAGGGGGAGATCAGGTCGAGAACCTTTATCCCGGTTTCGAAGACGGTCTTCTGTGGCTCGACTTCCGCGAAGGGCGGCGGAGTGCGGTGAATGGGCCAGCGGGGCTCACCAAAGTCCTGGTCGGGAGCATCGAGAGAGTCGCCCCATACGTTGAAGATGTGACCGAGGGTTTGGTCCCCGACCGGTACGGTGATCGGTGAGCCTGTATCGACGACTTCGGAGCCGCGGGTCATCCCGTCGGTCGGCGCAAGCGCAATGGCACGGATCTTCGAGGCACCCAGGTGCTGGGCTACCTCTGCGATTACCTTCTTGTCCTCACCACCGAGGCTGAAGAAGATCTCGATCGCGTTGAGGATCTCGGGGAGGCTGTCCGGTGGGAACTCGACGTCCACAACCGGCCCAGCCACTTTGACGATCCGACCAACACCTTTGGTGTCATTCATTGTTCGCTCCATCGTGGTTATTGGCTATCTGGTACTCGTTCGTGGGTCTCATCAGGACTCCACCAGGGCTTCGGCGCCACCGACGATCTCGGCGATGGCGGTTGTGATCTCTGCCTGCCTGGCGCGGTTGGCCTGGACCGTGAGGCTCTTGATGAGCTCTTCTGCGTTGTCGGTCGCAGCTTTCATCGCCCGACGCCGTGCGTTGTGCTCCGAAGCGGATGCCTCGAGGAGCATGTTGAAGATGATGGCCTCCACATAGGTGGGCAGAAGCCGATTGAGGATCTCCTCGGGCGACGGCTCGAACCCATAGGACACACGAACGGCTTTCTCATCGTCCTCCAAGTCTGGAGGAGTGATGGGAAGAAGCTCCTGGTGAGTCGGCACCTGCGTCATCGCCGACTCGAACTTCGTGTAGAACGCCTCGAGGGCGTCGATGCGCTCAACGGCGTAGTCCTCCATCACCCGGTTGCCGAGAGCGCGGGCGTTCCCGTATCCAGGTGTGTCGGTCACACCGAGGTAGGCCTGCTCGATGTGATAGCCGCGGTATCGGAAGTAGGACAGCGCCTTCTTGCCGATCGCATATATGAGAACGTCCTTGCCCTCCTTCTCCAGATCGGCGGCCCGGGTTTCGGCAAGACGAATAATCGTTGACGAATAGGCGCCCGCCAGACCCCGGTCGGAGGAAACGATCAGCAGTCCGACCCTGCTGGGGTCTCTTCGCTCGAGAAGCTTGTGACTCCCGCCGCTATCCGCGGCGCCGACATTCTCGATGACCTCGATCAGTTTTTCGGTATACGGCTTGGAACCGTGAACACGAGCCTGGGCCCTGGGGATACGGCTTGCCGCGATCAGCTCCATGGCACGCGTGATCTTCTTGGTGGCCTCAACGCTCTTGATGCGGCGTCGGGTATCGCGAAGCTGGGCGCTGGCCACTACTCGACAGTCTCGGAGCCTTCGAAGGTCCCTTTGAAGGCGGCAATGCTCTCGGCCAGAACATCACCCTCCGGGAGGTCCCCCGTCTCGGCAATTCCAGCGAGGACATTGGTGTGACGCGCCCTGAAGTGTTCCCTCAGCTCAAACTCGAAACGGCGGATGTCTCCGACCGCGACGTCGTCCATGTGGCCCTCTGTAACGGCATAGAGAGTCAGGACCTGTTCCTCGACCGGAACCGGATCGTACTGGGGCTGCTTGAGAACCTCGACGACACGACGGCCACGCTCGAGCTGGGCAAGTGACGAGGCGTCGAGTTCGGATCCGAATTCGGCGAACGCCGCAAGCTCCCGGTACTGGGCCAGATTCAATCTCAATGGACCAGCGATCTTTCTCATGGCGCTGACCTGAGCCGCGCCACCGACCCGAGATACCGACTCGCCGGCGTTCAGTGCAGGGCGAACACCCTGGAAGAACAGATCGGTCTCGAGGAAGCATTGTCCGTCAGTGATGGAGATCACGTTCGTCGGGATGTACGCCGAGATGTCGTTGGCCTTGGTCTCGATAACGGGAAGCCCCGTGAGGCTGCCTCCGCCCAACTCATCTGAGAGTTTGGCGCAGCGTTCGAGAAGCCGACTGTGGAGGTAGAAGACGTCACCCGGGTAAGCCTCGCGGCCAGGGGGTCGACGGAGCAACAGCGAAATCTCTCGATAGGCAACAGCCTGTTTTGAGAGGTCATCGAACATCACGAGGACGTGCTCGCCCTGGTACATCCAGTGCTGACCGATCGCCGAACCGGCGTACGGTGCATACATCTGAAGAGCGGCAGCGTCTGAAGCCGACGCATGCACGATCACCGTGTATTCCAGCGCACCATGCTCGGTGAGCGTGTCGACAACCTCGGCGACGGTTGAGGATTTCTGACCAATCGCGACGTAGATGCACTTGACAGCCTTGTCTGTGCCCCAGTACTGCTTCTGATTGATGATCGTGTCGACAAGGAGGGCTGTCTTGCCGGTTTGACGGTCGCCGATGATCAGCTGGCGCTGACCGCGACCGATTGGGGTCATCGAGTCAATGGCCTTGATCCCCGTTTGCAGAGGCTCCTTTACCGGCTGACGCTCGACCACTGAAGGCGCCTGAGTCTCGAGAAGACGACTCTCGGTAGCTTCGATGGGGCCTTTCCCGTCGATCGGATTGCCCAGCGTGTCGATCACCCGTCCGAGGAGGGCATCACCGACGGGCACGGAGAGGACTTTGCCGGTCTGCTTGACGGCATTGCCTTCCTCGATGTGGGTGTACTCACCGAGGAATACGACACCCAGGTCATCCTCATCGATGTTCAGGGCCACTCCGATGAGGCCACCGGGGAACTCCAGCAACTCCGAGGCCATCGCGTTTGGCAGACCCTCGACACGGGCAACGCCGTCGGCTATCGACTTCACATAACCGACTGTCTCCTTGTCGATCTCGGGCTCCCAGCCTTCGATCTGGGCACGGATCGACGCGGTGATCTGATCGGCGGTGATGGTCAAATCAGACATGTATCTCCTTGGGCCCTTGACGTGCGTTTCACATCTGTCTCCTAGCTCTCTACGGCCTGCCGTAGAGAATCAACTCGGCGTGCCAGCGATCCATCGATCACGGTGTCACCCACCCGGGCAACGATGCCTCCGATAACCGACTCATCGACAACCACCTTGACTTCAACACTCTTTCCGGTGGCCCTTCCCAGCGCCGCAGCCAACCGCTCGATTGTCTCTTCATTGAGGGGCACGGCGGATCGGACCTCCGCCACTGCCTTGTCGCGGGAAGCAGCAGCTGCCTTGACAAGGGCCCTGGCGATGTCGGACAACTCGGATGAGCGGCCCTGGCTGACGATCAGTTGAACAAGATCGACGCTGAGCGAAGACGCCCGGCCGCCGATGAGGTCATCGATCAGCGCCTGCTTCTTCTCCATCGGCAGTTGGGGGTCAGTCAGCGTCGACCGAAGCTCGGGCGAGTCATCGAGCGCCTGGGCGATCGTGAACAACTCGTTTTCGACGCGCTCCAACTCGTCTTCGGCCTTGGCGAGCTCGAATATGCCATTGGCATATCCGGTGATCCGATCTTGCATCTAGAGGTCGATCCGTCTCGGCATCAGAGGGTTTCCAGGTCGCCCAGGTACCGGTCTATCAGAGCCTGATGGGCATCGGCGTCAAGCTCCTCGCCAACAATCTTCCCGGCGAGCTCAACCGAGATGTCTCCCACCTGGGTTCGCGCGTCGGAAAGGGCACGGGACTTCTCCGCTGATGCGTCGTCTCGAGCCTTGCTCCGGATGTTGTCGGCTTCGCCTTCCGCCTTGGCAAGCAAATCTGTCTTCATCTGCTCGGCAGTGACACGGGCATCTTCGAGAATCCTGTTGCCTTCGGACTTTGCATCCGCTAACTGGGCCTTGTAGTCCGAAAGAAGACTCTCGGCCTCGACTTTCGCCTTCTCCGCACCGGCCAGTTCGCCGGACACGGCTTGCTGACGGGTTTCGAGAGTCTTGTTCAAAGTGGGAAGAGCCCACTTCCAGACGAAGAAGAAGACGATCGCAAAGGCGATGATCCCGGCGATGAGCTCGGCCGTCTCGGGGAGAACCAGACTCACGTTGGAGCTGGACTCCCCCTCCTCCTGATAAAGGATCGTTGCGATCAGAAACTGCATCTCTTGACCTCTAGGCGATGAAGAACAGCACGAAACCGATCAGAGCCAGCGCCTCGGTAAACGCGATTCCGAGGAACATCGTGGTTCTGATGGTGCCTGCCATTTCAGGCTGACGCGCCATGGCGGTGATCGCATTGCCAACCACGATGCCGATGCCGACGCCGGGCCCCACTGCCGCGAGTCCGTACCCAATGAGTGCGATGGCACCCTTGAGTACCTCGATATTGCCTTCCATTCTTTCTCCTTAGTGCTCGAAATGGACTGACGACTGGATGTAAACCGCCGACAGCAGAGTGAATATGTATGCCTGCAGGACCGAGACCACGATCTCGAACAGATAGATCCCAAGCCCGAGGGCAAACCAGGGGATTCCGACGAGAGCCTTGAGCCCGATTTCGGGGAACGCCGAGAGGAAGATTACGCCAGACCCGAGCAGGAGGGTCAGCATCAGGTGACCCGCCACCATGTTGGCAAACAGCCGGACGGCCAGCGTGAAGGGGCGGAGCAGGAAGATCGAGACCAGCTCGATGAGCCCGACGAGCCATCTCAGACCGATCGGAACGTGTTTTGGCCAGACGGTGTCGAGCAGAAAGCGAAACTTGTTCTTACCGAAGCCGATGAAGACGAAGATCACATATGTGACGATGGCCAGAAAGGCGGGTATCGCCATTCGCGACGTGATCGGGAAGTTGATCAGCGGAGTCACCTCGAAGAGGTTGCCGACGAGTATGAACAGGAAGATGGCTGTCAGATAGGGGACGTACCTTGCGCCTTCCGGTCCGATGATGTCCTTGGCGATGCCGTTCTTGACGAAGTCGAGGAGTGATTCGATGACCACACCGAACTTCGATGGGACCATCCGTTGTTTGCGGAGGCCGAAGTAGAGAAGACCGACAACGACGAACGCGGCCAGGAAGAACAAGATGATGGTTCGAGTGAAGCCCAGAGGACCGATGCTGAAGATCACGTCGGTGAACTCGAACAGCTCTTTGACGTCGGCGGGGGCACAGATGACCTCGTTGACTACGTCGCACTCTTCGCTAGCCAGAATCAGTTGGTCCAACTCAGGTCCCTTTCTTTCCCCTTGGAGACAGCAATCGCTTCGATGATCAGCAGCGTGAGGTATCCGACCACCGCTGAGATCCCGAAGGCCAATCGGTCAACATCCACCAGTGCCGCTATCAGATAGACAGCCCCGGCGAACAAGCCCAGTCGCAGGATGAAGCCAATCAGGGCGGCGGCATGATAAGCCTGAAGGCTGATCCTTGCCGAAATCGAGAGAATGGCGCCGGCAAGCAGAAAGTTGGCTATGACAACCGCCAAGCCCAGAGCGGCGCTCCACGCCCCGGTCCAGCCCCCGGTGATAGCGAAGAGACCAACGAGGACGGGTCCCACGTAGACAACCCGGGCAACGGTGTGACGCGCCAGGATGCTCTCCACCGGTGTCAGGTTCTCAACGCTCACGCGGGTCCTCTTCCATCTTTATCGAGTACCGCCAAACTCTGACAAAACCTGAGTAGGCGCCCACGATTATCCCTATTACGACCAACCATGGATCGGTACCCAGCCAATTGTCGGCGAGAAGACCCAGCAGGGTGCCGGCGAGTATCGAAGAGACGAACGAACCACCCTCCAGCCATCCATCATTGATGGCACCGGCGACCTGACTTGTTGTTGGTTGTTGTTTCAAAGGGACTCGTTTGTGAACGGCTTCACAAAGGTTATGGACGGCAATCGGATAGGCAAAATCGAAGCTAGCAAAGGCTAGCGGCCGGGACTGATCGAGGACAGTCGTCTTGGCTACCTCGTTGGACCACCTTTGAAGAAGCCTCTTGACTTCTGGAGGAGCGTTGGGTACGATCGAACGTATGTTCGACGCTCAGACTGTTGAGGTCGGACTCTTGGCGGGGGAGACCGACAGCTACGACCCGCTTTTCGACGACGAGTTCGATGAACTGGTCTACCAGTTGACCCAAGAGGCGTTCGGTCAAGACTCCCCCATCACCGACCGTCATCAACTCCCTGCCAGTTTTGATCTCATTCCCCCCGGCCCCCTCCTCTCTATGGCCCTAGCTCAAATCGACCGGTCAAAACTCAACGGACATGAGCTGGTTCGCACCATGGTCGCTCAGGAACGTCAGGTATCCCATCATCAGGCGGGATCGATGGCCGATGCCGTCGAGATCTCCTACTCGGCCCCGGGAAACGCCGAATCACCCCCTGAGCAAATCGAGGAAGCGGCAGAGTTTGCCTCCGACGAGATCCGGGCCGCCCTCACCTTGACCCGCCGGGCCGCTGAGAGTCGCCTGTCCGATGCCAGCGAACTCGTCGAACGACTCCCCCGGATCTGGGAGATGCTCGACCGAGGTCTCATTGATTGGCAGCGAGCCCGGGTCATCATCAATGGAGCGGAGCACTTACCCGAGTCAGAGGCACGGGCCATCGTCGACCAGATCGCCGGCCGGGCTCCAAAACTCACCACCGGTCAACTGCAGGCATGGATCCGCAAGCTCTGCATCCAGACCGACCCTGAAGAGTCGGAGAAGCGCTACGAGTACGCGGTCGAGGAACGCCGGCTATGGATCGAACCAACAGTCGACGGCACCGGAAACGTCCATTTGCTCGATATTCCTATCGCTACTGCTTCGGCGATCGGACGAATGGTCAACGGCCACATGATCTCATTGAAGAATGACGGCGATTCCAGACGTCACGACCAGCTACGAGCCGACATTCTCTGCGATCTGATACTAGGAAAAGACCTAACCGGATTCGACAACCGTGGTCTGGTCGACATACGAGTCGACCTGACCACCCTGGCCGGACTCGACGACAAAGCCGGCGAGATCCCCGGAATGGGCCCCGTCATTGCCGACGTCGCCCGCAAAGTCGCTTTCGCCCAGCAGAAAGCCGAATGGCGGGTGACCGTCACCGACAACAACGGTGAGCTCATCCTTGCTGAAACCACCCGGAGAAGACCAACCGCCGCCCAAATCCGGCAGATACACGCTTTACACCCCACCTGTGTCTTCCCGGGTTGTCGGATGCCAGCAGAAGACTGCGATCTAGACCACAACATCCCCTGGGCCCAAGGCGGACCCACCACCAAAACCAATATCAACCCCAAATGCCGCCACGACCACATCCTCAAAGACCACGGATGGACACACCGCTACCACAACGGGCGCCACATCTGGACCAGCCCCCTCGGCCACACCTACATCACCAACGGACAATCACCATAGAAAGCCCACGGTGGTCAACCCTCCCTGTTCACCAACTCCACTACCGGCTGCATCGCTTCGATCGCCTCGATCGTCTTCGGGAAGACATCACATCGGATTTCGGCAAACCCCAGCTCACCCAGCGCCAGGAGTGTTTCGGCCACCTGGCTCGATGTGCCCGAAACCGGATGCACCAAGTCTGAGCCCTCAGCACTGAAGCCTTCCGGTACCACCGTGTACAGATCGAACGTGCGCACCAACGTCGACGGGTCTCTCCCTTCTTCTTCACAAGCGAGCTCAAGAGTCTCGATGATTGGATCCAGCCTGATCTGAATCTCATCGAATGTCTCGTCCCACCCCCACCAGTTCCATTCATCTGCGTATTTGGCGACAAGCTCCAACATTCTTGACCCTCCCGCAGCAATGTTGATTTGTGGGCCGGTAGGACTGGGGCCTCGCAGCACCAACTCACCCTCCTTGACCGTGTAGAACTCGCCCTCGAAATCGATTTGGCCATTCTTCAGCAGGGTATGAATGATCTGTATCGCCTCGGCAAAACGCGAATAACGCTTGTCGGTTGGGAACCCGAAGGCCTCGTAGTCCGAATCGAAGGTGTTGCCGGCTCCGATGCCAAGGATGAAACGCCCACCAGAGATCTCATCGAGTGTCGTGGCGATGCTCGCGGTCATCGCCGGAGACCGGTACGGCGAGTTGATCACCGACTGGCCGATCCGAATCCGCTTGGTGGTGGCGGCTAGCGCGGCCGCTATCGAAACCGACTCCCAGACACCATCGGTGTGCTCTTCCCAGCGGTACAGAAGGGAATCCTCGAATACGAAGATATCAAAGCCCGCGGCCTCGGCGGCAACGGCTCTCGTTGAGATGGACTCCCAGGTTGGGGCCGGTTGAGCACCGCCCGGTCCACCGTGGAGCTGGTTGATGAGGCCGATTCTCATATGACGAATTCTCCGCGCGGCGGTCTACACGTGACCTGAGAAGTCCGATGGATAAGGCGTGAACTCAGCCGCCAGATCCGCAACTCTCGCCGTCACCTCTGCCAGCGCCGCCCCGTCGTCCCTTTCCTTCAAGGCCCTGGAAATGAGCGATGCGACCTCGGATGCCTGGGTTTCCTTCATCCCCTGAGTCGTCATCGCCGGAGTACCGATACGCAGACCTGATGCCCGAAACGGCGGCCGGGGATCGTTCGGAATCGTGTTGAAGTTGAGTGTGATGCCAACCCCGTCGAGCATCTTGGCCGCCTCCTTGCCGGTCAAATCCTCATCTACAGACCTCAGATCGATGAGGAAGAGGTGATTGTCGGTGCCTCCGGAGACAACGCGGATTCCCTCAGACTGGACGGTCTCCGCCATGGCCCGGGCGTTGGCGACGATCTGGGATGTGTAGTCGTGAAACGCCGGTTGTGCGGCCTCATGGAAACAAACCGCCTTGGCCGCCACCTGGGACTCGATCGGTCCGCCCTGAACGTTGGGAAACACCGCCTTGTTGATTGCCTGCCCGAACTCCTCTTTCCCAAGGATCAGCCCGCCGCGTGGGCCGCGCAGGGCCTTGTGTGTGGTGCCGGTCACCACATCGGCGAAAGGCACCGGCGAAGGGTGCGACTTGCCGGCGACGAGGCCAATGAAATGAGCAGCATCGACCATGAAGACAGCGCCGACCTCCTCGGCAATCTCCCTGAAACCCTCATAATCGAGTGTTCGTGAATAGGCCGAGTAACCCGCCAGCACGATCTTCGGCTTGTGCTCCCGAGCCAACCGACGCACCTCGGCCATGTCGATGATCTCGGTGTCGGCGTCGACGCCATAGGCGACAAAGTCGTAGTAGAGCCCGGAAAAGTTGACATGGGAGCCATGGGTCAGATGGCCGCCGTGGTCGAGTCGCATCCCCAGCACGGTGTCACCCGGCTCGAGCAGAGAGAAGTAGACAGCCATGTTCGCCTGAGCTCCCGAGTGGGTCTGGACATTGGCGTACTCGGCGTCGAACAGCGCCTTGGCGCGGTCGATGGTCAATTGCTCCATTTCATCGACCACCTGGCAGCCCTCGTAATAACGGCGGCCCGGGTAACCCTCGGCGTATTTGTTGGTGAAGACCGAGCCGGATGCCGTCATGACTGCCGGAGACACAAAGTTCTCCGAGGCGATGAGGTGAATGTGGGTGTTCTGCCGCTCGAGGTCCTTGCGAATGAGCCCGGCAATTGCAGGATCAACCTGCTCGATTGTGTCCATGGAGATCATGGAACGAGCGTAACCGTCAGATCGAAACGGGTCCCTTCCGGAGAATCACAGCGTGCGCGCCAGTGACATCGACAACAGTTGACGCCTCTCCCCCGGGGCACTTGCCTTCAACGTAAACAGCAACCTCTTCGCCAAAGATGCGACGCGCCTCGATATCACTCATGACCTCTTTTCCGCCGGATCGGTTGGCCGATGTGACCACGAGCGGCCCGATCCGTTCGAGCAGCTCACGAGCCACCGGGTGGTCCGGAACCCTGATGCCGATTGTCCGAAGATAGGCGTCACCCACCCAGTCATAGAGAATCACCCTCGGTGTGACGACCATCGTCAGCGGGCCGGGCCAGTGCGCTCTGGCTAACTCTTCGCCCACACCTTCGATCTCGCCAATTGTCTTTGCCTGTTCCACGGATGCAATCAGCAGGCCAACCGGCTTGTGCTCCGGTCTCCCCTTGATCTCGAAGAGACGACTCACCGCCTCCCTCTCTTGAGGGTCGGCCGCGAGCCCGTAGACGGTGTCAGTCGGGATCCCAACGACCTGACTGGAGTGAATGGCCTCTACAGCCTCTTCGATCACGGCTTGACTGCGACCACGTACCGATCGCGACCAACAATATCCTGCCGCACCACTGCGGGGAGATCGGTGAAGCAGATACTCGCGGCGACACCCTGGCTCTCACCTATCTCGCAAATCACCACCCCGCCGGGACGCAACCACTCGGCAACCGAAACGCCGATTCGTTGAATCACCTCCAACCCCGTTGGGCCGCTGACGAGGGCCACCTTTGGCTCCCGCTGCACATCCTCGGGCAGGGTCAGGAAGTCGACATCTGAAACGTATGGCGGATTGGCCACCACCAGGTCGACTTCACCAAGCAAAGACGCCGGCAAAGGATCGAAAAGGTCACCGACTGCCAAGTAGATATCGAGGCCTGTGGCATGTCTGTTGGCAAGGGCGACGTCGATCGCATCCTCGGAGATATCGGTGGCAAACACCGATGTTCCAGGAAACTCGTTCTTGAGGGCAAGGGCCAGGGCGCCGGAACCGGTGCAGAGATCCAGGATCACCTCAGGGTGGCGTACCATTCGAGAAGCGATCTCGAATAGTCCCTCCGTCTCCGGCCTGGGAATCAGCACGCGGTCATCCACCCGCAGTTCGAGGGGCCCGAAAGCTGCCGTTCCCTCGATGTACTGGAGCGGCTCACCGTTCTTTCTGCGCTCGATGAGCATCTCCAACGGCTGATCGGTCCTCGCCAAAGCCTCGAGGCGGCTGAGTTCATGCTCCGGAATGGAGTCCATCGTTACCAAGTCTGACACCTTCTGACACATTCGGTGGCGTTGAACGCCTGAAACGGTAGTGGCTGGTAGATCCTCGACCGACTATCTGGGAGATCAATGACAGATTCAGACTTGTTCAAAGAATATTCGCATCCGGGTCTTGCCGTATTCGGAGGAATCCTCGCCGGGATCATGGGAACCATGAACCTGATCTACGGACTTCTTCTGCTATTCAATAGCGAGTTTCTCGTGCTGACGAACGAAGGCCTCCTGTTTGTGGACGCGACCGCGTGGGGTTGGCTGCTCCTGGTGTTCGGCGTTGTGCAGATAGCAGCTTCGGTCGGGATCCTGAACGGCAGAACCTGGGCCCGTTTGGTAGGGATTGCCTGGGCATCATTGGTAGTTGTCGGCCATATGTTCTTCCTGCACGGCACACCATTCTGGTCATTGCTGATCATCACTCTGGGTATCCTGATCATCTACTCACTTGCAGCCGGATTGGACACCGAGGACGCCTAGAAAGGACCCAAGCCACAGCCGATCACTCGCCCTTGGCGAGAAGCTGAGCCTGTTTGTCTGCGGCAAGAGCATCAACAAAGCCGTCGAGGTCTCCTTCGAGAATCTGGTCGAGGCGGCGAATGGTCAACCCGATGCGGTGGTCAGTGACCCGATTGCCCTTGTAGTTGTAGGTCCGAATCTTCTCCGATCGACCACCGGTACCAACTTGAGTGCGACGCTCCCCTGCCAACTCGGCCTGCGCTCGCTCCTGGCTGGCTTGAAGCAGCCGGGCTCGCAAAACGCGCCAGGCCTTTTCCTTGTTCTGTAGCTGGCTCTTCTCGTCCTGCATCGAGACAACGAGACCGGACGGCTCATGGGTCAGCCGCACCGCGGAGTCGGTGGTGTTCACCGATTGCCCACCGGGCCCGGTTGACCGGTAGACGTCGACCCTCACATCGTTGGGGTCTATCTGGATGTCAACTTCCTCGGCTTCTGCCAACACAGCCACGGTGGCGGTGGATGTGTGAACTCGCCCCTGCGACTCGGTCTTGGGAACCCGTTGAACCCGGTGAACTCCCCCCTCGTACTTGAGTTTGGAATATGCACCACGACCTTTCACCGCGACGGTCACCTTGTCATAGCCACCCGTTTCCGACGGGGACGAGTCAAGGGCTTCAATCTTGAATCCAAGCCTGTCGGCGTACTTCTCATACATCCGAAGCAAGTCGCCTGCCCATATGGCGGCTTCGTCACCCCCGGCCGCCGAGCGGATCTCCAGGATGACATCTTTCTTGTCGTTGGGGTCTTTCGGGATGAGAGCAGTCTTTATCTGAGCTTCGATGCTCTCCATCTCGGATGCGAGTTCCTCGGCGAGGATCGCCATGTCGGGGTCACCGGCCATCTCCCTTGCCTCATCGAGATCGGTTCTGACCTGACGCCATCGACGGATATCGCCGACAACATCTCTCAGATCGGCATGCTTCTTCCCCAACTCGGCGAGCTTGGCCGGATCGGAGATCACCTCGGGGTCGCTCAACGACGCCTCGACTTCCTCAAAGGTGTTTTCGATCTCACCCAACTGCATCTCGAATGCGGGGTCCATCACATCTCCCGGCCGAAAACGTCATTGCGGGCAGACATGGCAACGGCCGGCACACCGCCTCGATCAACTACCTCGAGGGCGGACTCCGTGTCCAGGGCGACCATGAGACTGGATATTGCCACTTCGATCTGAGACTCATCGGGCACCGCTGTGGTCAGTTTCTGAAGCCAGATCCCGGGCGCTGCCAGAACACGAGCGAACCCGCCTCCGGGCCTCGTCCCGGACCAGCGGAGAAGTTCGTAGGCGATCCCCGCGATTATCGGTATGCCGATGAGACGGGACGCAACCAGAAAAAGGATTCCGCTCGGAACGCCAATGAACGTGAAGATGATGATCGATCCGTGCACAACGATGAGGAGGAAGCTGGTGCCACACCGGGGATGCTCCGGCCGGTAACGGGCGACCGATTCGACGCTGAGAGGCTCGCCCGCTTCAAAGGCGTGAATCGACATGTGCTCGGCC
>JAUXMQ010000062.1 GCA_030623125.1 Acidimicrobiia bacterium | reverse complement strand
GGGCCCGGACGAGGCGGATTCGTTACGGAATCGATCCCGCCCGCGCTCTTGCCGACCGTTTGGCTCACCATCTCGGTGTGCCGGTCCTGTCCCTTCTCCAACCACCGCTACACCGCCAACGCCGTGCCGGGGGGGATCACAGCCGTGGCGTCACCGGGTTCAGACTGCGCAATACTCCCGAAGGACCGGTTCTGGTCGTGGACGACGTGGTGACCACCGGGGCCACGATGTTGTCTGCGATCACGTCGATTGGCGAGAACCACGTTCGTGCTGCTGTCGCCGCCAATGCGGTACCGGGGGGCACTAGCCTCCCGGCTACGAAGCCCAGTGCTCTTATCGCCAGCAGAGGTAGCCCTGACCCATGGCATCAGTTCTCGTAGTTGACGACGCCGAGCTTTTTCGCGAGGCGCTGAAAGCCGCCTTTGTCCAGGAGGGGTTCGACGTTGTGGGTGTCGCCCCCGACGCGATGGCCGGCATCGACATGACGCGGGAATTCGAACCCGATCTCGTGATGCTCGACCTTCTCATGCCGGGTATGTCAGGACTCGAAGTGGTGGGAACAATCATCAAGACCAGTCCCAAGACGCGGGTGGTCCTGCTGACGGCAAGCGAATCCTCCGAGGACCTGCTGGCAGCGGTCAAAGCCGGAGCGTCGGGCTATCTGACAAAGGACACCCCGCTTCCCAGACTCGTCGCCGCGATGAACGACGTGCTCGACGGTGGCGCCGCGGTGTCTCCTGCAATGGGTGGCAAGCTCTTCGCCTCGCTGCGCGACCTTCTTCGTCATCACGGCAACGCAGCGACGCGGCAGCCCGAACTGACCGGACGCGAATTGGAGATCCTGACACTGGTCGGGGAGGGCAATACTTCGAAGGAGATTGCCGATCAGCTCTACATCTCGGAGAACACCGTTCGTAACCACGTACGCAACATCCTCGACAAGCTGGGAATGAAGTCCCGCTTCGAGGCGGTTAACTGGGCTCATCGTGAGGGGCTCATACAGGACCGTTGACCAGGCCACCCGAAGTGGGTCAAATCGGCACCAACGGTAGGATCAGGGGGTCTAATGCCCATTCTCCAGAAGGTTCTTCGCGCCGGCGAAGGCAAGACTCTCAAGGAATTCCAGAGAGTCGCCACCGCTGTCAATGACATCGAGCCCCAATTCGAGTCGTTGAGCGACGAAGAACTGGCCGCCAAGACAATCGAATTCAAAGACCGTGTAACTAACGGCGCCAGCCTCGATGACCTTCAGATCGAGGCCTTTGGTGTTGTTCGTGAAGCGGCGAAGCGAGTTCTCGGACAACGGCACTACGACGTGCAGGTCATTGGGGCTGCCGCACTCAATCGCGGGATGGTCGCCGAGATGAAGACTGGTGAGGGAAAGACTCTCGTCTCGACAATGCCGGCCTATCTGAATGCCCTAGCTGGAAAAGGTGTTCACATGGTGACGGTCAACGACTACCTGGCCAGTCGCGACGCCGAGTGGATGGGCCATATCTATAACTTCCTGGGGATGGATGTCGGGCTGATACAGAACAACATGCCAACGGCTCTGCGTCACCCGGCCTACGACTCTGACATCACCTACGGAACCAACAACGAGTTCGGTTTCGACTACCTGCGTGACAACATGGCCATGACAGCGGAAAACCGGGTCCATCGTGGTTACACCTACGCCATCGTCGACGAGGTCGACTCGATCCTGATCGACGAGGCAAGAACCCCTTTGATCATTTCGGGCAAGCTCTCCGATAGCGCCAGGTGGTATAAGGACTTCGCCAGACTCGTTCGTCGTCTCAAAGAGGGCCTCGACTACGAAATCGATTTGCAGAAGCGCCAGGTGCTCACCACCGAAGAAGGTGTGTCCCGAGTCGAGCAGATCCTCGGTATAGAGAATCTCTACGACCATGCCGCCGTCGACTTCGTTCATCACCTCGAGACGGCGCTGAAGGCCGAGGCTCTCTACAAGAAGGACATCGACTATCTGGTGGACCATGGCGAGGTCAAGATCGTCGACGAGTTCACCGGCCGCGTCCTCGAGGGTCGTCGCTACTCCGAGGGCCTTCACCAGGGGATCGAGGCCAAAGAGGGTGTGCACATCAAGGAAGAGAACCAGACACTGGCCACGATCACCCTTCAGAACTACTTCAGGCTCTACGAGAAGCTGGCCGGTATGACCGGTACCGCCGAGACGGAGGCCGCCGAGCTCGCCTCTATCTACGGTCTCGAGGTTCTGGCTATCCCCACAAACCAACCGGTCATGCGGATGGACGAGGGCGACCTCGTTTTCAAGACAGAGCCAGGAAAGTTCGGTGCCGTGGTCGACGACGTGAAAGAGCGACACGACAATGGCCAGCCTGTGCTCCTGGGGACGATCTCGATCGAGAGATCCGAGGTCCTGTCCAAGGCTCTATCCAAGGCCGGCGTCAAGCACGAAGTACTCAACGCCAAACACCACACGAGGGAGGCCGACATCATCGCTCAGGCGGGCCGGCCGAGTGCGGTGACTGTGGCCACCAACATGGCTGGCCGTGGTGTCGACATCATGCTCGGCGGAAACCCTGAGGGAATGGCGCGAGTCGAGTTGAAACGTCGTGGTGTTGCCGTGGACGACCCCTCATACGACGAGCTCGAGAAGAAGCTGACCGAGGAATTCGTGCATCAGATCAAACCTGACAAGCAGGCGGTAATCGACGCCGGAGGCTTGTACGTGGTCGGAACCGAGCGACATGAGTCGAGAAGGATCGACAACCAGTTGAGGGGTCGGTCCGGACGCCAGGGTGATCCCGGCGAGAGCCGCTTCTATCTCTCGCTGGAAGACGACCTCATGCGTCGATTCCAGGGTGAGTGGGTGTCGAGCATCATGGAGAGGTTGAAGATCCCTGACGACCAGCCGATCGAAGCCAAGATGGTCTCCAAGTCGATCGAAAGGGCCCAGCGTCAGGTCGAATCTCAGAACTTCGAGATACGCAAGAACGTCCTCAAATACGACGAGGTGATGAACCGCCAGCGCGAGGTGATCTACGAATGGCGGCGTTCCATTCTCGAAGACACGGCAGGCGACGACCTGATCAGCGATTGGATAGCGGATGCCATGACCGCCATTGTCGAATTCGAGTTCTCACCCGACATCGCGAAATCCGACTGGGACTGGGACGCGCTCAAGAGGGAGCTCGACCAGTTCTATCCCACGAAGATCGACGAGTCGAAGTTCGAGAGCTCCTACGACGTCGACGATGTCATCGACTTCGCTGTCGACGAGGGGCTTCTTGCCTATCAGGAGCGAGAAGAGGAGTTGGGTGCCGACGTGATGAGCCGGGTCGCCAGATCGGTGATGCTCTCCGTCATCGACAACAAATGGCGGGAGCACCTCTCCGAGATGGACTACCTCCGTGCCGGCATCGGGCTTCGTGCCATGGGCCAGCGCGACCCGCTCACGGAGTATCAGCGCGAGGGGTTTGAAATGTTCACTGACGCCGTCGACTCGGTGAAGAGGGACGCTGTCAGATACATCTATCACGTCGAGCTGGCGCAGCCGAAGACGGCACCCCAGCGAATACAGGCCGCACCCGCCGGGAGCACGGCTTCTAGGAAGCCAGTTACTTCTGAGAAGATCGGGCGCAACGATCCCTGCCCGTGTGGAAGCGGCAAGAAGTACAAGCGTTGTCACGGCGCGGCTTGACTTAGTCCTGCTGTGGAGATCAAAGACCCCCAGGTGGCGGTTGCCGACTTGCGAAAGCGTCTCGAGGACGCTCGATTGTTCCTCGACCTCGAGGGCAAGGCCGCAGACCTTTCAGAGCTCCGTGAGAAGGTGTCATCTCCCGATCTATGGGATGACCCCGACGAAGCACGTGTGGTCAGCCGTCGGCTGGCGCGCCACGAGGCGCTGTTCGAGAAGGTCGATGGACTTGCCTCCCAGATCGATGACGCCGAGGTTCTGTTGGAGTTGGCAGCCGAGGCCGGTGACTCAGAGGTGCAAGAAGAAGCCATCGATCTCCTGGAGGAGTCAGGTTCGACTCTCGACGACCTCGAGATCGAGTCGCTGTTCTTCGACGAGTACGACGAGGCAGACGCAATTCTCAGCGTGCATGCCGGGGCGGGCGGGGTTGACGCCCAGGACTGGGCCGAGATGATGGCCCGGATGTATCAGCGATTTCTCAATGACTCCGGGTTCTCCGTGACTGTCGAAGAGGTCACCGAGGGTGAGGAGGCCGGAATCAAGTCGGCGACATTCACCGTCAAAGGCGATCGCGCCTACGGCATCCTCGAGTCGGAGCGGGGGGTGCACCGGCTGGTGCGCATAAGCCCTTTCGATGCCAACGCCCGACGTCATACCAGCTTCGCCGGCGTCGACGTGGTGCCTGATCTCGGCGACGAGGCGGACATCGAGATAAACGAGGAGGATCTTCGAATCGACACCTACCGTTCCCAGGGTGCCGGCGGTCAACATGTCAACACGACCGACAGTGCCGTGCGGATCACTCACCTACCGTCGGGAGTCGTCGTCCAGTGTCAGAACGAGCGATCCCAGCTTCAGAACAAGGCGAGGGCCATGGCGATGCTCAAGGCTCGTCTCGCCGAGCGCGCCCGACTCGAGCGGCAGGCTCACCTCGATGAGATCCGGGGCGAGAAAGGTGAGGCCGCCTGGGGTCGTCAGGTGCGAAGCTATGTCCTTCAGCCATACCAGATGGTGAAGGACCTGAGAACAGACCACGAAGTGGGAAACGTTGGGGGTGTTCTCGACGGCGACCTTCAGGGGTTTGTCGAGGCCTATTTGCGTTATCGAAGGGCCAAGTACGAGGCGTTGAGTGATTCCAACTAGCCCGAATACCACGATTACGGTTTTCGCTATCCGCAGCCAATCAACCCATTCCTGGCAGACTTCCCCCCTGTTCGAATGATCCGACTCGAAAACGTCACCAAGGTCTACGAAGGCGGCACGATTGCCGCAAACGACGTCTCCCTCGATATCCCGAAGGGGGAGTTCATGTTTCTCGTGGGCCCCTCAGGCTCGGGCAAGTCAACGCTGATCAGGCTCATGCTGAGGGATGAGCCGGTGACCCGCGGGAAGATCTGGGTTGCAGGCAAGGACATCACGACCCTACCCAAGTGGAAGATTCCCTATTTGCGACGATCCGTTGGAACGGTCTTTCAGGACTACAAGCTTCTTCCCAACAAGACCGTCGCCGAGAACGTGGGCTTCGCCCTCGAGGTTCTTGGACGTCCGAGGTCCGTGATCGCTCCGCAGGTGGCCCAGGTGCTCGAGCTGGTGGGACTTGCAGACAAGGCGAAGCGGTATCCCCGCCAGCTCTCGGGCGGAGAGCAGCAGCGAGTCTCGGTGGCACGAGCGTTCGTCAACCGACCTCCGATAATGCTTTGTGATGAGCCCACCGGAAACCTCGACCCCAAGACATCGGTGGGGATCATGAGACTGCTCGACCGAATCAACCGGACCGGTACCACGATTGTGATGGCTACCCACGATCACGCCATCGTCGACGCCATGCAGCGGCGGGTGATTGCCCTCGATGAGGGCAAGGTCATGCGGGACGACGCCCTGGGGACCTATGAGGGTCTGGGGGAGGAGGAGTGAGTCGGATCCTCTTCCTCATCAGGGAGGCCTTTGTAAGTCTCCGCCGCAACCTCCTCATCGTTGCAGGGGCGATTCTGGCCGTCTTCATCTCATTGACCCTTGCCTTTGGCGCCCTCGTAGTCAACGAGATACTTCGTATCAACACGCTTGCCTGGCAGCAGGGTGTCCATGTGATCGCCTTTCTCAACGATGCGGGCGAGAACGGTGTGCCGTCGAACGCCCATGAGGTTCTTCTGGAAGACGTGAGGGGTTGGGACGAGGTCGACCAAGCCAGGTACGTGAGCAAGGCCGAGGCGTGGATCGAATACCAGGAGTTGTTTGCAGGCCAGGAGGAGCTGCTCGACATCGACCCGACGATTCTTCCGGCCTCCATCCGCATCGAGCTGGTTGACATCGCCTTGCACAACTCGGTCAAATTCCGGCTGGATCAGCAGACCCAGGTCGTGCGTCAGGTAACAACGGCGGCCGACTCGATCGAGCAACTTCAGAACCTCTCCAGGGTCCTCAACGTTTTGGGTCTGGGACTGGCCGTTGCTCTCGGTCTCTCCGCGATCGTTCTGATCGCCAACACGATCAGACTGGCGATCTATGCCCGCCGTGAGGAGGTGGCCATCATGAAACTGGTCGGCGCCTCCAATTGGTTCATCCGCGTGCCCGTCCTGCTGGAGGGGATGATCGAAGGGGTGGCGGGGGCGACCCTTGCTGTCTTCACCGTCTGGCTGGGCTCGACGAGCCTGGCTCGTGCCGGAGAGGGATTCGCCCTGTTCCGCCTCGATGTCGGTCAGGACTGGTTTCTGAGCTGGGGGCTTCTCTTCTTGGCCTTCGGTGCCGTTGCCGGAATCGTTGGGTCTCTCATGGGCTTGAGCCGTTACCTTCGCGACGCCGATGGCACCGGGCCCGACACACCAGCCGGCTTCTAGTGGGCCCGGAGGACCCCGGGCAGGTCAAGGTGGTGGCGACCAACCGACGTGCCCGGCGCAACTACTCCATTGTCGAGACCTATGAAGCGGGGATGGTGCTTGTGGGCTCGGAAGTGAAGTCGCTTCGTGCCGGCAAGCTGGAGCTGAAAGACTCCTATGCGCAGGTCGAACATGGCGAGGTCTTCCTGGTGGGCGCTCATAGTTCCCCGTATGACTTCGCCCACGAAGGTGGCCACGACCCCGAACGTGAGCGAAAGCTGCTGCTTCACCGCAGGGAGATCGATCGGAGCGCCGGCTCGCTGGCCGAGAAGGG
>JAUXMQ010000052.1 GCA_030623125.1 Acidimicrobiia bacterium | reverse complement strand
CGCAGGGGAGGAAACGACGGGTGCAGGAGGGGGTGCTGCCACTGCCGGCGCACCGGCCATGTAGGCCTCCACGTCGTTTCGGGTTATCCGACCACCCTGTCCGGTGCCCTGAATCTGGCCGAGATCGATGTCATTTTCTCGAACCAACCTGCGCACCACCGGCGAGAGCAGCTGTGACGAGGTTTCCTCTGGGGAAGGCTCGGCGAAGAATGCCTCGACCTCGGCGTCGGTGGGCGGAGCTTCGCCGGCGTCACTCGCCATCGAGGCCTCGAAGCCGGTGTCGGGCCCGGCTGGTGTCTCCGAGGCCGGATGAAGCTCTTCTCGAGGTGCGGATTCCGGCTCTGGTGCAGGTTCAGCAGCCTCCTCTGGTGCGGCGGGCGACGGCTGCTCTCCGGCTTCTCCGATCACCACCAGGTCGACGCCAACCTCAACAGTGTCCCCTTCCGCGACGAGGATCTCGATGATGGTGCCCGCTATCGGCGAAGGCACTTCAGTGTCGACCTTGTCGGTCGAAATCTCAACAAGAACCTCGTCTTCTGCGATCGAGTCACCGATCTTCTTCGCCCACCGGAGGATCGTCCCCTCGGTGACCGTCTCGCCCAGTTGGGGCATCGATACAGTCGTTGCCAAGTCTTGCTCCTCTCAGTGCAGACTTCTGCCTGCCGCCGACATCAGTGTCTCACCTATCGCCTCGGAAAGGGTGGGATGGGCGTGGATGAAGACAGCCGCTTCCGATGGAAGGGCCTCCCACCCCACGGAGTACATCAGCTCGTGGATCATCTCACCGGCCTGGGGACCGATAACGCTTGCTCCGACGATGGGCCCGTCTTTGACGGCGATGATCTTGACGTGACCCTGGTTCTGACCCTGGATGATCGCCCGGGCGACACCGTTGAAAGCGTGTTTGGTGGTCTCGACCTCCAGTCCTCGCTCGGTGGCCTGTTCTTGGGTGATCCCGACTTCGGCCACCTCCGGGTGGGTGTAGGTGACCCGGGGGATGGCGTCGTAGTTGACAGGCTGGGTGTCACCCGTGGCGATGTGAGTGACTGCTGCAATGCCCTCGGCAAAGCCGACATGGGCCAGCTGGGGCGTGCCGGCGACGATGTCGCCGACCGCGTAGAGACCGGGTTCCGCCGTTTGCATGCTGTTCGGGTCAACGTTGACGAACCCCCGATCCACCTCGGCCTTGGTGGTCTCCAGACCTACACCTTCGGTGTTTGGGCCCCGTCCAACGGAGACCAAAACAACATCGACGCTGACCTTCTCCTCACCGACCGGGACGCTGACCCCCGATGGACCGACCTCGGCCGGCCCCACGCCGACACCTATGTGGAACTTGGCCCCGCGACGCTGCAATTGACGTTGCAAGGATTTGGCAGTCTCCGGATCAGAGCCCGGGATGATCTGGTCCAACATCTCGAACACATGAACCTCGCTTCCGACGTCGGTGAGGAACGAGGCGAACTCGCACCCGATTACCCCGCCACCCACGATCCCGACGCGTCGGGGTTGGCTGGGCCAGTCGAGAGCGTGGTCTGAGGTGACGATCCGGGTGCCGTCGATCTCGTATCCGGGGATCGTCTGAGCATGGCTGCCCGTGGCCAGGATGACCGAGCGTCCGTCGAGCGTCATCGATCCCTCACCCGAATGGACCTCGACCTTGCCCGCGCCTGCCAGCTTCCCAAACCCCTTGACCACGTCGACGCCCCGCTTCTTCAGAAGACCGGCCAGACCTCTGACCAGGCCTTCTACTGTCTGGTTCTTCCGGGCGAGAGCAGCCGACCAGTCGATCTGTGGCTGGGAGGTGACCACACCGAACTCGGCGGCGTGACTGACCGTGCTGTACACCTCGGCGATGTGGAGCCACTGCTTGGCGGGGATGCATCCCCTGATGAGACAGGTGCCTCCGGGGCGCTCCTTGTCGACAAGCGCCACCGACAACCCGAAGTTGTGGGCGTAAAGCGCAGCGGCGTAGCCGCCGGGGCCGCCACCCACGATGACGATGTCGTGCAATTCTTGACCTTTCCTATTCCAGACGGTGAGCCTAGTAACGGCCTCAGTTACCCTCCCAGACCCATGCAAACCCGCTGGTTGCTCATCACATCGGCCGTGCTGGCATTGGTCATCGTCACCGCTGCCGCCATCTGGCTGCTCCGTCTACTCACATGACCGAGCGACTGACGATCACCACCTCAGACGGTGTAACCCTCGAGGCGCGGATCGATTCCCCCGACGCACCGGAGCGTCTCACGGTGTTCTGTCACCCTCATCCTCTCCATGGGGGTTCCATGAATGCGCCGTTGATGATCGGGGTGACTCAACGTCTGGTCGAGCGAGGGCATTCGGTGTTTCGTTTCAATTTCAGGGGCACCGGTGAGAGCGGCGGTTCCCACGACTACGGCGACGCTGAGCAACACGATGTTGCGGCGGCCATCGAACATGCCGGGTCCGGAGAGCTTCCGCTGGGTTTGGCCGGCTGGTCCTTCGGAGCCGGGACCGCATTGCGGTGGCTTGCAGCGGCCGGCTCGACAATTCCCTACGTGGGTATCGCCCCGGCCGCGGAGGATTTGCCGTCCGAGCTACCTGAGGGCTCCAAGCGGATCATCCTCGGAGACCGGGACCAGGTCATCGACGGTGAGGCAGTGCGGAGCTATGCCGAGACAATGGGCATCGAATTGGTTGTGACACCCGGAGATCACTTCTTCCACGGACGCGGGAAGAAGATCGGAGACTTCGTCGGTCAGGGGTTAGAGGCGTGAAGCGTGTGCAGCTACGTGGGTCCAGGCCGCATTTCTGCACACGCTAGACCGCTTTGAAACCACGATTGGCCGCCTCGGTGAGACTGTCTGGCGCGAATGACTGGAGAAGGTTGAGGTCGAGAAGAGCCTCCTCCTCGACTCGCTCCTCGAGCTCGCTGAACTGGTCCGAGTCGTCACAGTCGTAGACCAGCATCGTGTCTCTCGTCCCGATGAACCGGTAATCCTCGAACCGGCGCAGCCGACTCACTCGCCGGAGTCTTCCTCGATGCCGGTATCCACCTCGGTCGAGCACATCGGACAGGTGACCACGGGGACCATCCCCACGATGAACTTGAAGCCGCATTCAGGACACTCGATCTTCGGCATAGGCAGGTCCGGCTGGGGAGGCGGGGGTGGAGGCGGCGGCGCTCCGACAGCGGACGGCCCGACACCAGGTGCTGTCTGGTAGCCACCGACCTCGGCCGCCGGGGCAGGTGCCTCCCGCGAAGACGGTGACTCCCGAACAACATTCACCGAGCCACACACCGGACAGGGAAACCGGCCTGCCCCCGGGACATCGAACTCTGTCCGACACGATCCGCAACGAACCTTCATTCCTCTTCTCCCAATTCGACTCGCTCTCCAACCGCCCCGATCGCCATCAAATAGTCGGCCTCGAGACGGAGCACTTCCTCAACGTCTCCAGGAGAGTAGGACACACCGTGCTTTGCCTGAATCTGACCGACGATCCACTCGACGGAAGCGTCGTGGCCCCCGGCAACAGTCTCTACCGGGGTACTCCGATGATCCTGGGCGAGGCCCTGTAGGTAGAAGACCTCCCACTCCAGAATTCGGCGAACATCGGGCCTGGTCAGAGTGGCATTTTCGGACAGTCCGGCGTAAGCGTGTCTAACGGCATCCTCGACGACATATTCGAGTGGCTCGTATGAGGGACGTCGTTTCGCCTCCTGCCAGACGATGACCGCGATGATCAGCAGGAACACCCCCACAAGAAGAGCAACGAACGAGACGACGGCTTCGGTCGACACAGGCGTTGAGTATCAGAGATGTTCCTGGTCTGAGCAAACCCTTCAGAAGGATGTACCGCTCAGAATGCTTCGACGGGAAGATCCATCAGGGAACCGTCCTCGGCAGTGGCGGCATCACAACGAGCGGCAACCTTGGGTGCGACATCGTTGAGCAGCCAGCGGGCCGACTCCACCTTGCCCAAGTAGAACGGGTCTTCGTCCACTTTCTCGATGGCGATCTCGGCGTGTCTCAGCATCTGCCAGGCGATGACAATCTCGGACAGCGACTCGAGAAGTGCGTCGGTCTGAAGACCCACCTTGTAGATCTCCTGTTTGTCTCCGGCTATCGAGGCCATCAGGTACTCGACCATCGACCCGAGCTGGGTCTGGACATCATCGAGGATCGTCCCGAGCTTCTCTCTCTCAGCAGCCAGTGGGTCGTCCTCTGCGCCGCCCTTGATGAACTCGACGATCTCAGCCGACAGCGCTGCGAGCGCCGAGCCCTGATCACGGGCGATCTTGCGGAAGAACAGGTCAAGCGCCTGAATGCCCGTCGTTCCCTCGTAGATCGTGTCGATCTTGGCGTCCCTGATGTACTGCTCAATCGGGTAATCCTGGGTGTATCCGGAGCCGCCGAACACCTGCATCGAGGTGGCCAGCAACTCGTAGGCCTTCTCGGACGAGTAGCCCTTGACCATCGGAAGGAGGAGGTCGTTGCGACGCTTCCAGTGATCGTCATCGGGATGAAGCTGGATCTGGTCCTGGACCCACGCCGCGTAGAAGACCAGCGCACGAAGACCCTCGGCGTAGGCCTTCTGCTTCATCAACATCCGGCGAACGTTGGGATGACGAATGATCGGAACTCTGGGCGCGGTCTTGTCGGCGACCTCGGTTAGGTCGGCGCCTTGCACACGCTCCTGGGCGTACTCGAGAGCATTTAGATAACCGGTGCTCAAGGTTCCCATCGCCTTGGTGCCGATCATCATCCGGGCCCATTCGACCACCCTGAACATCTGTCGGATCCCGTCGTGGTTGTTTCCGACGAGGTAACCAACGGCGGGTCCATCAACGCCGAACGTCATCTCACAAGTTGTCGAGCCCTTGATACCCATCTTCTTCTCGAGGTTGGTGGCGTAGACCCCGTTGCGTGGCCCCAGAGACCCATCGTCGGCAACCAGATACTTGGGAACGATGAACAGAGAGAGACCTTTGGTCCCGGGCCCGGCCCCTTCGGGGCGGGCGAGCACAAGATGGATGATGTTCTCGTCGACGTCCTGTTCACCACCGGTGATGAAACGTTTGACGCCTTCGATATGCCATGTTCCGTCACCTCGATCGATGGCTTTGGTGATGCCGGCACCCACATCGGAACCGGCGTCGGGCTCGGTGAGGACCATTGTCCCGCCCCAGTCGCGCTCGATCCAGAGCTTGGCCAGCTCCTTCTGCTCCTCTGTCCCCTCCTCGAAGAGAACCCTTGCGAACAGCCCGCCACCTCCGTAGAAGTGCGCCGTGGTGTTGGCAGCCATGAGCATCTCCGACATCGCCCAAATGACCGTTGGTGGGACAGGAGTACCACCGAGCTCCTCGGTCAGTCCCAGACGATTCCAGCCACCTTCCTTGAAGGTCTTCAGACTCTTCTTCACCGAGTCGGGGATCGTTATCTCGCCATCGACGAGCTCGAGGGGAATCCGATCCTGGTCGACGTATGAAGCGGCGAAGTCCTCGGTGGCGATACGCTCGATCTCGGTGAGCATGTCGTCAACCGTCTCCCGATCGAGATCAGCCCAGTCGCCGGAACCGAGATAGTCCTGTATTTCGAGGACCTCATGGAGATTGAACTCGATGTCACGAAGGTTCGACTTGTAGTGGCTCACTTCTCCGTCCTTGTCGATATTTGAGTGATGACTCTAATTTGAATTAACGCTCAACCAAATCAAAATGTTCCCTCCACAGCTACCGTGCGTCCATGCGTTACAAGGCGGGTCTGGAAACCCGTGACAGGATTCTCGACGCGACCCGTCGTCTCATCGCAGAAGCTGGACTCGAGGGAACCACCATCAAGGCAATCTGCGACCGGGCGGAGGTGCTTCCGGGCAGCTTCTACAACCTCTTCGACTCCAAGGAACAGGCCATCGTCACGGTTGTCAGGGAAGCGATCGAGGCAGTCGACCCCGATCCCGAGCATCTTGGCAAAGACACGCTCGCCGCCCTGGTTGAGGCATACATCGTCTTCATAACGGAGCAGTCCGACCTTGCCGGTGTCTACATCGCCATCGCCGTCTCCGGAACCCGCAACAACCCCGACCTGAGGGAACGCTTCCTTCGCCACCACGAAAGGCGGGTCACTCGCTTCGCCGCGGCCATCGAAAGAGAGCATCCGGAGATCGAAGCGGGAGCCAGGTCCCGTCGGGCGGAGACGCTGGTTTCGGCCCTCAACGGGATAGCACTTCACAGGGTCCTCGATCCGAGGTTCGACGCAGCCGCGCACAGCCGCGCTCTCCTCAACGGTGCTCTGATCCCCCTCTGATGGAATTCGGGGTCCAGGTCCGGGGCGATTGGGACCACGTTGTCGGTGTGGCGCAATGGGCCGAGGACCGTGGCCTGGTCTCGATTGCTCTGCCCGACCACTATCTGCAACGGGGCGACAACCTCGACGAACCGGCTTGGGACCACCTGATTCACCTCGCCGGTCTGGCCCGTGAGACCAGCCTGGAACTGGTTTCGCTGGTGTCTCCGGTGACGTTTCGACACCCCGGAGTCCTCTACAAGATGGCGGTGACCATCGACGAGATCTCCGGCGGTCGCTTCACACTGGGTCTCGGCGCAGGATGGATGGACGAGGAGTTCGAGGTGTTTGGTCTCCCCTACCCCGAACTCGAAGTGCGCATGGAGATGCTGGAAGAGGCGATGGCATACATGCGTGCCGCGATAACGCCGGGGGACAAAGGATTCTCCGGAAAGCACTATCAGCTGGCGGACTTCGACCCCCACCCGCGACCCACCAACCTGCGTCTGATGATCGGTGGCGCCGGACGTCCCAAGGGCCGTCGCATCGTGGCCCTCTACTGCGACGAGTACAACGTCTACGCCCGCAAGCCTGAGGTGTACCGGGAGGTTTGGGAGGCAACCCGGGCCGAGGCGAAAGCGGCGGGCCGCGACCCGGACTCGATCTTCTGGACATCCGCCGGTCCGGCCCTCGCCGCCAGGAAGGACTCGGACTATCGCCGGCTCCTTGAAGCTTTGGCCGAAAAGACTGGCCAATCCACCGACAAGATCGAGAAGACCTACGAGGAGCGGGGATACCCCCACGGCCCCGGCTCGAAAGCAGCCGAGATGGTGGCGGCGCTGGGTGAGGCCGGCTGCCAGCGCTACTTCCCGCAGATCTTCGCTGAGGACATGGCCGACTTCGACATCAACCTCGACGCCTACCAGGGCTAGGGTCGGACAAATACCCGCTTTGTGAAGCTTCGCGCGGCCTATACCCGCGCAGATCTTCACAAAGCATCTTCAGGAGGCGTTTCTTTG
>JAUXMQ010000050.1 GCA_030623125.1 Acidimicrobiia bacterium | reverse complement strand
TCGAACGGGTCGTCTTCGATGGCTTCCGTTTGTGCCTCCAGTCTCTCGATGATGGATGCCGGCGTGCCGATCAGCGCTGCGGTCGCCGGTATCGCCATGGGGCTCATCCACGAGGACGGCGAGTACACAACCCTCACCGACATTCTTGGTGCGGAGGACGCTCTGGGCGACATGGACTTCAAGGTTGCAGGTACCGCAGAGGTCATCACTGCTCTGCAGATGGACACCAAGATCCAGGGTCTTCCTTCCGAAGTACTCAGAGGTGCTCTCGACCAGGCTCGCGACGCCCGGCTGCTCATCCTCGATGCGATGGCCGACGTGATCTCGGAGCCCCGCGCTGAGATGAACGAGTGGGCGCCTCGCATCGAGTCCGTCGAAATCCCGAAGGACAAGATCGGCGAGATCATCGGCCCCAAGGGAGCGGTCATCCGTGAGCTCGAGGAAGAGACCGGTGCAAAAATCGAGATCGAGGAAGGCGACGGTGTGGGCATCGTGCGTATCGCCTCCAATGATGGCGAGGCACTTGCCGCTGCGATGGAAAGGGTCCGCCAAATCGCCTTTCCGCCTGAGGCAGAGATTGGGGCCGTGTATGACGGCAAGGTCGTCAACATCACCAAGTTCGGAGCATTCGTCAACATCCTCCCGGGACGCGACGGTCTTCTCCACATCTCTCGCCTCGATGGCTCAAAACGTGTCGAGAGGGTGGAGGATTATCTCTCCGACGGTGATGAATTGCAGGTTAGGGTTCGCGAAATCGATCGTGGCAAAGTGAGCCTCGAGCTGGTCAACGCCCTTTCGGGAGCGACTCTTCCCGATGGTGAGGCGCCCAAAGGCGGCAATCGCGGTCGCGACCGGGATCGTGGCAGAGGTGGCCAAGGCCGTGACAGCCGGGATGATCGACGGGACGGCAGCGGTGGTAGTGGAGCTGATAAGAGTGTCGAAAAGGCCGTTGTCACCGAATCTGGCGGAAAGAGAAGGGCGGCGCCGAGCTTCGACGAAACCTTTGAGAAGATGAGCGACAGCTAGAAGTCCGTAGTCGTTGTTGGAGACGGGATGGTCCGAAAGGCCCGTCCCGTCCCTTATTGGCCGTAGAGTTATTGCTCAGATCGGTTGGAAACTGATTGGGGCTGTCTCGAGTGGCTGTCAAGACCAACGGCACTGTGCGAATGAGAGGGGAGAGCGAACCCGGCTTGGCCGTCGTAGTGCTCGTCGACGAGGGTCGTCTTCGCATCATCTCCGGGGCTGATCTCGTCGGAGAATGGGATTTGCACGAGATCGGTATTCAGGCTCTCCAAGAAGGGTTTGCCATTCGCGCCGAGGGTGAGGAATTCGTCCTAAGGGCAACCGATGAAGTCGGTCTTGCCGAGGAGATGGGTCTCATGGTCACCTCCCCTCGTCTGGCCCGGAAGGTGGCTGTTTCCAACAACCCCGAGCCCCCTCCAGAACCCATGCTGAATGAAGACATGCCGCGGGAGCAATCAAATGTTGGCGCGATCGCCTTTGCGCTCGGTGGCGTGCTCGTTCTCGTGGGTGGGTCACTCTTGCGGGTCGCGTCCAGCGCGAGAGGCGCTCCATTGCCTGAGCCATCGGGTGTCGGAGCAGACGGAGAGTTCTGGCTGTACTTCATCGTTGGAGGGTTGGCAATGGTGGCGGCTGCGTTCGTCTTGTCGATACGCGTCAGATGGGCGCGACCGGTCGCATCGCTGATTCTCGGGGGTGTCATCGTTCTGTTTGCAGTCGTGGCGAGCCGTGGATCAGCCGATGCCGGCCATCTCACGGCGTACGGATTCATAGCCGGTGGCCTCGTCGTGGGTGTGGCTGTCCTCTTCAGCGGGACTCTCGCCGCCTCCGACTGACAACCGTTTCGTGCCCGAGCTTCCCGATATCGTCGTCTACATCGAGGCTCTGTGCCAACGGGTGCTCGGGAGCCAGGTGCAGGCAGTTCGGATCGCATCTCCGTCGGTCTTGCGGACGTACCATCCACCTTTCGACGCCCCGGTGGGCTCGACGGTCGAGGACATCCACCGGGTCGGCAAGCGAATCGTCTTCGAGTTCGAGGACGATCTCTACTTGGTGATCCATCTCATGGTTGCCGGTCGTCTTCGCTGGGAGACGCCAAACAAGACGATTCCCAAGAAGATTGGTCTCGCTTCCATCGACTTCGACTCCGGTTCTCTGATACTGACCGAGCAAGGGACTGCCAAGAGAGCCGGGATCTGGTTGTTTCGTGGTTGGGACGGTGTTGCCGCGCTCGATCGTGGGGGAGTTGAGCCGTTGGAAGTCACGGCGGGTGAGTTCGGTGAGGCCTTGCGCTCCGAGAACCGCACGCTCAAGCGAGCCTTGACCGATCCGCGAATTCTCTCCGGTATCGGCAACGCCTTCTCGGACGAGATTCTCTGGCAGGCGCAGATGTCGCCGGTGAAACGCACATCGAGGTTGAGTGATGAGGAGCTGGACCGTCTTCATGAGGCAGTGGTCGAGTCGCTTACCGACTGGACGCAGCGGCTTCGTGACGACGTTGGAGACGACTGGCCAAGAAAGGTGACAGCTTTTCGCCCCGACATGGCCGTGCATGGAAAGTATGGGAAGCCCTGCCCTCGTTGCGGGTCACCGGTACAGCGAATCGTCTACGCCTCCAACGAGACCAACTATTGCGCAACCTGTCAGACCGGGGGCAAGTTGTTGGCCGACCGTTCCCTTTCGAGACTTCTCAAGGACGACTGGCCCAAGAGCATCGAAGATCTCGAAGAGGTCTGAGTCAGGTCTCGATTGTCCTCGCTGTGGTCAGCGACAGACCACTAAGTTCACATCCTCTTGCTATCGAACATATGTTCGATATGATGGGAATGCACAGTTTCATAGCAAGGGGGGCGACCCTCTTGAACCCCCGACAGTTTCATAGCAAGGGGGGCGACCCCCTTGAACCCCCGATAAGGAGTCAAACTTGGGCATCGACGGTGTCACTTCAGCAGGATTTGCTGCGGACATCACAGCTTCTCTCTCCCCTCAATACATCCGGGAAGAAGGGTTTCTGCATCTTCAACCCGGTCGGGTAACCGAGTTGATCGGTGTCCCCGGCACCGGGTTGACCCGGCTTGGTCTCAAGTTGCTTGCCGAGCCTTCTCGTGTCGCGCCGGTGGTTGCCCTGGATACCCGGGGATGGATCTCACCCGAAGCCGCCTGGGAGACGGGTGTTCTCGCCGAGCGACTGATCATCGTCCGTTGTGACGACCCGATCCTTTGGCCCAAGGTCACTGCGGCGCTTCTCGATGGAGTTCGGGCTGTGTACGCCGAGGTCCCCGCCCGGATCAAAGACCATGACCTCCGTCGTCTCACGGCGCTGGCCCGTGCCCGGAGGGTGGCTGTGGTTATGCGTTCCATGGGCAACGGTCTCCCTACGGGCATCGCTCATCTCAGGCTCCGTGCCCTCGGAGTCACCTGGGAGGGTGCCAATCGAGGTCACGGCAAGTTGAAGAAGAGACGTTTGATGCTGGAGGCGTCAGGCAGAGGCGCCGCCGGGATTACCCGCCGATTCGAGGTGGAGGATGAAGGTACGGACGCTGTGCGTGTGGTTTCCGATGTGGTCGTTGATCAGGTCAGACGCGCCGTCGGACGAGCCGGTTCTCGTAGTCGATGACCGTGTGACGGGAGCAACCGAAGATGTCCTGGCAGCCGGGGTCACTCTTGGGATGCCGCGTCGGGATGCCGAGGCTATGGCTCCGTTCGCCACCGTGCTGGTCCGTGATTTGGCCGAGGAAGCGCGTTATTTCGAACCCGTCGTCGAGATGGTCGAGAATCTGGTTCCGAGGGTGGAGGTGATGTCACCGGGTCTGTTGTTCGTGCCCGTTGCCGGCGCTGTTCGCTTCTACGGGGGAGAGGGCCCACTTGCCACCGGAGTGGCCAAGGACCTCGACGGTCTCACCGCTGACCGGAGGGGTGGGGAGGCTCTTGTCGGGATAGCCGACGGTCCATTCGCAGCCCGTTGGGCGGCTGCCACCGCCACCAGTGACGAACCGCATGTGGTTACCGACACGATTGGGTTCCTTTCCCAACTCGACCTCTCCACCCTTCGGGAGACGATGGGCGGTGAGGAGATGATCGATACCTTCCGGTGGTTGGGTATATCCACCCTTGGAGATCTGGCAAGGCTACCCAGGGATACGCTGGCCTCCCGGTTCGGGAATCCGGGGGTGTTGGCTCACCGTCTTTCCACTGGAGAGGATCGTCCCGTCAACTCCCGAGAGATTCCTCCTGAGCTCGGGGTGCAGATGGCCTTCGAGGAGCCCCTGGAGAGTCTCGACGCCGTGGCCTTTGCAGGTCGGAACCTGGCCGAGCGGTTATTGAAAGGGCTACGTGCCGCCGGGGTGGCGCCACATACGGTGCTTGTCACAGCCGAAGCCGCGTTCGGACCCACTCGTGAGCGGATCTGGCGCTCTGCCGATCCCTTTACTGAGAAGGCCCTGACCGATCGGATGTGGTGGCAGTTGCGAGCCTGGGTGGAGACCGCGGGTGTTCCCGGCGGGATTGTGAGGTTGAGCATCACCCCGACCGATCTGTCAGGAGAAGGGAGACAGTTGGGGATGGCAACCGACGAGTCTTCGGGCATCGAAGTGGACCGGGCGTTGGCTCGAGCCCAAGCCCTGCTCGGGCCCGATCGGGTTCTTCAAGGGCGGGCCCAGGGCGGCCGGATGCCGGGAGAGAGGGTGGTCTGGTCACGGTGGGGTGAGCCAGAGGTCGAGAGGGAGAGAGATCCCGATGCGCCATGGCCGGGGGCCACTCCTTCACCTAGTCCGGCGTTGGTCCCACCTCGTCTCCAGCCGATCGACTTGGAGTGGGATGATGGTATGCCGAGTCGGATCCGTCTCGGGTCGCGCTGGGAGCCGGTTCTCACCTGGAGTGGGCCCTGGCGGCTCAGTGGGCGATGGTGGGCTGGAGAGCGCGACGCCGATCGTTATCAATTGGTTACTTCGGTGGGTGCGTTTCTGTGTGTGGTGTCGGAGGGAAAAGCGTTTCTGGCGGGGGTCTATGACTAGTCATGTTTCGTTCTATACCTGCCAATGATCAAATACGATCGCCCATGCCTTAGGTACGCGGTTAGACGACCGTGCCGCCCATAGCGGTGACACGGTCGGCGATTATTCTGTAGACCTGGTCGCGGAGATCGCCGGTGTCGGAGTGATCCAGACCAGCAGTCTCGATTGGTGGGTCGATGATGATGTGGATCGGGCCGCCGTGCACCCACGGCTTGCCTGGTGGAAACGCCTCATAGCTGCCGTGGATCGACATCGGCAGAACCGGAAGTTGGCTGGCGATTGCCATGGTGAAAGCGCCTTTCTTGAAGCGTTTCATGACACCATTGCGAGGTCGGGTCCCTTCGGGGTAGATGATCAAGCTTCGTTTCTTGGCAATGAGTTCCTTGGCCTGGCGATTGACCGTCGCGTGCACGGCCCCCCTTGCCTCGCGGTCCACCTCGACCATTCCGACCGCACGCATGCCCTGGGCAAAGAGCGGGATTCTGAAGAGCTCGGTTTTTGCCAGAAAACGGATCGGCAACCTGATCGCCAGAAAGGCGGCCATGATGTCGAGCGTCGACAGGTGATTGGCCACCACCACGTACGAGCGGTTGAGGTCGATGTGGGACTGACCTTCGATCGTGAGCTTTGCTCCGCTCGTCACGATCCAGGTCCGGGACCAGAAGCGGATGATCTTTTCGATCAGGGGTGAGGTATCTTTGACGAATGCCGTGATCAGGACCAGCACCGCGCAGATGATCGTCATTGCAACGCCGGCGATCCAGGTTGCCGCAGTCCTGAATCCGATGATGAGCCAACGCATGAGAGGCGAGCGTAGTTGTGTGGCATTTACCCTGAAACCATGGATAAGGATCAGATTCGGGACCGCGCCAAAAGCCATCCTGATATCGACCCCGCTGTCGGAGATCTCGTCGTTTCGGGACTGTTCGTCTGGTTGTCACCGAGATTGCCGGGGACGGCCGCGGCCTATCTGGCGCTTCCCGATGAGGTTGACGTCACCTCTCTGTTCGAGGGGCTTCCCGGATGGCGCTGGGTTCTTCCCCGGGTCGAGGACGACGGCGCGCTGACTTTTCGAGACCGCGAGGTGCCCAGGGAGATTCATCGATTTGGAATGGAGCAACCGGTACAGCAGGGCACGGCGACACCAACTCACGAGATCGACGTGTTTCTGGTGCCGGGGATGGCTTTTGACGGGACCGGGGCACGAGTGGGGAGAGGGGCCGGCTATTACGACCGATTGCTGGCGGAACGGAGGTCAGATGCCGTCGCCGTCGGTGTTGCGACGGATATCAAACTCATCGAGTCAGTTCCGTTCTACGAGCATGACCAGCGTGTTGATTGGCTCGCTACCGAATCTGGAGTCAGGGAGTGCTCTCCCAAGACGTGACCTTGACGATCGAAATGACCACCGCCGGCCCGTGTGGAGGATTCTCGTCGTATTGGCGGTACTTGGCATTGAGTGCGGCCGCCGACTCCTCCCAGATTCGATCCCCGTCGTGAATCGACGCCTCTCCGTCAACCCGGACCCACCACAACGCTGTCCAGTCCTCCGAGTAGTTGTCAGACATCAAAGTGGCGGTGGGATTGGCCTCGATGTTGATCAGTCGTTGTAGACGATCGGTGGTCTTGGGTTTGTGGTCGATCATCGTGACCAAGGAATTCTCCACCAGGGCGTGAGTCACGGGGACGATGTGTGGCCTTCCGTTTGGGCGCACGGTGACGAGATGCCCGACCCTGGCGGAGCCAAGACGGAAAAGAGCTTCAGCGCGATCCATTCGACTCGGGAATGAGAGGTGCGACTGTCCTCCATATGGTCTCTGCCCACCGAGCATGACCGGCCGCACTCACATGGAATAAGTCGGCGGACCACAATCTGCGGTCCTTGTACCACGGGCCACTGTTGTCGCTGCGCTGGTGGACAACCGCCGTCCCATGTCTCTCCGCGATTCTCCAGTGTGCCTGGTCGAATCCGTTCGCCCTGGCAGAGATCATGTTGCTCAGTGGAGGGTACAGCCGGGGTATCGATCCCAGATCTCCCACCCCACTTTGGATAACCACGGCTCCTGTCTCGACAAGACCACCGATCAGATGGTCCAGATTCTCCTCGAACTGCCGTCTGGGCACACCTTTGATGGCGTCATTCGCTCCGACCGACACAAAGATGATGTCGGGGCAGAAGTCGATGGCTGCGTGCATCTGTTCTTTGATCAGGTCGCCTGCACACGATCCGCCGACGGCGAATGACTGAAGGATCACATGTCGATCTTCGGAGAGGCGATCGCAGATGATGGTCACCCAAATCTCGTCCGGGCCGGCGACGCCCGGGGCCGTGACCGAGGAGTCACCGAGCACCGCCACGCGGAGGTCTGGGTGGAGAGGGTCGCCAAACTCTCCGGATG
>JAUXMQ010000132.1 GCA_030623125.1 Acidimicrobiia bacterium | reverse complement strand
GACCGGGCGTCACCGATGAAGTCACTCGACCCCGGTGTGTCGATGATGTTGACCCTGGTGCCTTTCCAGTCCACGGTGCCGACACTCAGCCCCAGCGAGATGTTCCTTTCGATCTCCTCCGGCTCATGGTCGAAGATCGTGGTTCCATCGTCCACCGACCCCATTCGATTACTGGCGCCGCCCACATAGACCAAGGCCTCGGCAAGTGTGGTCTTCCCACTTCCGCCATGACCTACCAGGACGACGTTGCGAACTTTCTCGGGATCCAACTCGACCTCCTTGTGTGAAAGAAGGTGGATCCTAACCCCGGTTGTCACCCTCCTATTCAGCCGGGGTGCTACTTTCCCGGCGGTGATCGACATGCGGATCCGACCTCGGATCACCCGGTTCCTCGAGCCAGTGGGCAAGGCTCTCGCGGCTGTCGGTATGACGCCGACCGCCATGACCGTCCTCGGTCTGGTCGTCGTGATAGCAGGGGCGGTGGTGATAGCCGCCGGTGCCGTGCGGACCGGGGCGTTGATCGTGCTACTCGGTTCCCTGCTCGATGGGCTGGATGGGGCGGTCGCCAGGGCTTCCGACAAGGTCACGGCAAGAGGAGCCTTTCTGGATTCCGCGTTCGACCGGTTCGGTGAGATCGCTGCCTTTGCCGGTCTGGGGGTAGTCATGGCCGGCGCTTCCAGGGTCATGCTTTTGATCGTGCTGGCGGTGGGAGGAGCTGTCATGGTCCCATACATGCGGGCACGCGCCGAGGCCGAAGGTCACGATGGCAGGGGCGGTTTGATGGGACGCGCCGAGCGGATCATTCTCTTCAGTTTGGGATTGGTCCTCGGTTATGTGGAGCCGATGTTGTGGATCTTCGTAACCCTGGTCTGGCTGACCGTCGTAGTCCGTTTCGTGAAGACCTACCGCTCGATCGAGTGAAGGCACGGCTGGCCTACTGGGGGTTGCGGCTCGGGGTCGGCCTGGTCGGGTTGCTCCCGTACATGGCAGCGGTATGGCTTGGAAGCCTCGCCGGGCGTGTGTGGTACACGGTCGATGGCGGGCGGCGTCGGATGGCGACACGTCACATGAAACGGGTGCTGGGAGACGAAGCCGATGTGGCGAGGGCATCCCGATCTTCAATGGAGTCATACGGCCGGTACTTCGCCGAGTCTCTTTGGGTAAGGGCACATAGGGTCCCCGAGATCCTGGCGAAGACATCGGTCGAGGGCCTCGATATGGTGCTCGCAGCCAAGGCCGAAGGCAATGGGATGGTCTTCTGCGTGCCCCACATCGGCAATTGGGAGGTGGCGGCGCCCGTGGCCGTTAGAGAAGGCATCCCCGTGGTGGCGGTGGCGGAAGATCTGCCCAACAAGCGAATCACCGAATGGTTCACCTCCATGCGCAACGACTTCGGGATCGAGATCGTCCTGGCAACCGGCCGGGTCGAGGTGATGAGAAAGCTCGAGCAGGGGATCGCCGCCAACAAGGCGATAGCTCTTCTCTCGGACCGAGACCTGAATCGGAGAGGGGTCGAGGTCGAGTTCTTCGGCGAGAAGACCACGCTCCCGGCGGGTCCGGCCGCGTTGGCGGTCAAGACCGGGGCGCCGCTCTTTCCGGTGGGCGTCTATTTCAAGGGCGACGGCCATCATGTCGTGGTGAGGCCAGCGATCGAGGTGCCCGAGGGAAAGCGTTCGGATCAGGTCAAGAAGATGACACGGTCGATGGCTAGAGAACTCGAGTCTCTGATTCTCGAGGCGCCCGATCAGTGGCACCTGGTTGTACCCAACTGGCCCTCCGACAAGGAATAGCCTCATGCGCATCGGGCTCGTCTGTCCATACGACCTCTCCAAGCCAGGAGGCGTTCAGGCCCAGGTTCTCGGTCTTGGCGAGGCACTCCGTTCATTTGGCGATGAGGTGTCGGTGATAGGTCCCGGGCTACCGGAGAGTGTTGACGGCGTCGACCTGGGGTCATCGGTAGCGGTTCCCGGCAATGGTTCGATGATGCCGATTTCGCTGGACCCCCGCGTCCGCTGGGTCATTCGAAAGGCCAGTTCGGGTCTTGATCTTCTTCACGTCCACGAGCCGCTCATGCCGACAGTGTCGCTTGGCGCTTTGCGTGCGGGCCCACCGGTGGTGGCCACCTTTCACGCGGCTCCCGAAACGGTCGCCAAACGTTTTTACGGCTTCGCGGGACCATTCCTGGCTCGGATTCTCGGTGAGAACGTGAGGACTGTCACCGCGGTTTCCGAGACGGCGGCAGAGGCGGTGAGAACCCGCATGGGTGTGGTGATCGTCCCCAACGGTCTGAATGTGGCCGCCATGCACACCGATCAGGGGCGCACACCGCTCCGCGTCGCATTCCTGGGTCGCGACGAGCCAAGAAAAGGTCTCGACCTACTGCTGGAGTCGTGGGGTGATGTTTCGGATGCCGTTCCCGACGCTGAGCTGGTGGTGATGGGGGCCGACCGCGGGTCTCAGGACGTGGAATGGATGGGTCGCGTCGACGACGAGACCAAGATTGGGGTGTTGAACTCGGCCGCCGTTCTCGTAGCGCCCAACACCGGTGGTGAGTCGTTTGGGATCGTCCTCGTGGAGGCGATGGCCGCGGGAGCGGTCGTGCTCGCATCCGACCTCCAATCGTTTGTGGATGTTGGTGGCGAAGCGGTTCGGTACTTCAGAACGGGCGACGTTTCGGACTTGACCGCCAAGCTGGTCGACCTACTCGATGACGACAAGGCGAGGGGCGATCTGGCTCGCCGCGGACGGATGCGCGCTGATCAATTCGATTGGGACACGGTCGGGGCCGCCTACAGGGCCGTGTATGAGAAGAGTCTCTCTTGAGTGCCCACCAAGAGCACTAGGTGAAGCCGCGATATCGCAGTACCATCCTTCCTTTCCCATAGGAGTCACAAGTGGTGGAAACCGGAACCGATCGTGTCAAGCGGGGTCTTGCCGACATGCTCAAGGGCGGCGTCATCATGGACGTGGTCAACGCAGACCAAGCCAAGATCGCCGAGGACGCAGGAGCCGTCGCCGTGATGGCTTTGGAGCGGGTTCCCGCAGACATCCGCAAAGACGGCGGAGTCGCAAGGATGTCCGATCCCAACATGATCGAGGAGATCCAGGCTGCCGTCACCGTGCCGGTGATGGCCAAGTGTCGCATCGGTCATTTCGCCGAGGCAGCGGTGTTGCAGGCACTCGGTGTCGACTACGTCGACGAGTCCGAGGTTCTGACTCCGGCTGACGAGGAGCACCACATCGACAAGTGGGCCTTCACTACGCCGTTCGTCTGTGGGGCTCGCAATCTTGGCGAAGCTCTGCGACGCATCGGCGAAGGAGCGGCGATGATTCGCACCAAGGGCGAGGCCGGCACCGGAAACGTCGTTGAGGCCGTTCGCCACATGCGGACAATCACCAACGAGATGCGTGCCGTTGCCTCGATGGGCGATGAGCAGCTGATGTCGGCCGCCCGCGACATGGGTGCTCCCCACGAGCTCGTCAAAGAGGTCTCTGAGACCAGCGCTCTACCTGTAGTCAACTTCGCCGCCGGCGGGATAGCGACGCCGGCCGACGCTGCACTGATGATGGGGCTTGGCGTCGATGGAGTCTTCGTGGGCTCGGGGATCTTCAAGAGCTCCGATCCCGAGGGTTATGCTCGTGCGATCGTCGAGGCCACCACATTCTGGAACGAGCCAGAAGTCGTCGGCAAGGTCTCCCGTGGTCTTGGCACGGCAATGCCGGGCATCGAAATGGAGAGCCTCCAGGACTCAGAGCGTCTCGCCAACCGGGGATGGTGAGATGAGCACGGTCGGGGTCCTGGCACTACAGGGCGACGTCCGTGAACACGTCAACATCCTCCAATCTCTAGGCGCCGACGCGTCGGAAGTGAAAAAGCCTGATCAACTCTCCGAGATAGATGCCCTGATCCTCCCCGGGGGGGAATCGACAACCATCGCCAAGATGGCCGTCCGCTTTGGGATGTTCGACCCGCTCCGGTCGGCGATCGACGACGGATTGCCTGTGTACGGCACCTGCGCAGGCATGATTCTCCTGGCGAGCACGATCTCCGACAGCGATCAGCCGGTGATAGGCGCGCTCGACGTGATGGTCAAGAGAAACGCATTCGGCCGCCAGAACGAGTCCTTCGAGGCGCCGGTTGATGTCGATGGTCTCGACATCCCCTTTGAAGGTGTGTTCATCCGTGCGCCCTGGATCGAGAAGGTCGGGGCCGATGTGGAAGTGCTCGCCGCCATCGAGGATCACCCCGTGATGGTGCGACAGGACAAGATCCTGGCGACCTCGTTCCACCCGGAGTTGACCGGCGACGGGCGCATCCACGACATGTTGCTGGATTTGGTCTGAGGCTCGGGAATGTCTGGTCACTCCAAATGGGCGAACATCAAGCACCGCAAGGGCCGTCAGGACGCGAAGCGCGGCAAGCTCTTCGGGAAACTTGGGAAAGCGATCGAAGTCGCCGCGCGTAACGGCGGTGGGAACATCGAGTTCAATCCCACGCTGGCAACCGCGGTTGACAAGGCCAAAGCCGCGTCGATGCCCAACGACAACATCGAACGGGCCATCAAGAGAGGATCCGGTGAGGTCGAGGGCGCCATCTACGAGGAGACGTTCTACGAG
>JAUXMQ010000040.1 GCA_030623125.1 Acidimicrobiia bacterium | reverse complement strand
GCACGCTGAAGACTCCAGAAGCCCACCTCTTCGGCGTTGAACAGCGGGGCCAACAATGGGGCGAGGAGCTGCTGGATTGCCTCGAGAAGCAGAACGAGGCCCGCAGCGCCCAGGCCGACCCCGACGCCGACCAGCGCCGCCAAGACGAGAAAGCCGCCCATCTGACGCTCGGCGAGAGCGCCGACGCCAGGCACCTTGCGGATGCTGTTCAGTGGATTTGTCACAAACGGTGAGAGTAGGAACTGCGACACGGTATTTCCGCATCAGGAGAGGCGAAAACCGGCACAATCGGCTTGCAATGGCATTCAGATCACACGTTGGCCGGGGCCTCGACCCCTCGATTCGATCCAACCAGCTGTTGCTCGGGCTGGTTGGCCTAACTGGCCTGGCCGCCCTCGCACTGTGGATGAGCCAGGGTGAAACTGCCGTCCTATGGGCACCGGTGCATGCGTTCCTGGTTTGGGCGTTGACCCGAGAACTCGACCCGGACCACGACTCGACGGCGCTGGTCGCCGGGCTGATCGCCGGACTCTGGGTGCTCGTCGGGTTCGATGTGGGCGGTGCCCTCCCGGCGCTCGGCCTTCTTCTGGCGGCTCGGGTCGTCGTGAACACCACCGGGCGGAGACCACTGGTGTCGGATCTCGCCGCGCTCGGAGTTCTAGCGGCAGCTATCTCGTTCACTGCCACAGGCTGGGTCGCCGGGTTCGGGCTGGCGCTGGCCATCTACATCGATGACCGGATGGCGGGGGAGCACACCACGGCGGCCGCCCTTACGGCGCTTCTCGCCGCTCTCGGTTCATCAGCCGTCGCCTCTTTGAGCCAGGTCTTCCCTCAGCAGATGCCCGACATCAACCAATTCCTCGTCATCATCATCGGGTTGCTCGCTCTGATCGCGGTCGTCCGAGAGCCTGAACCGCCGACCAGCCTCGTCGACTCACGAAGAAAGACACCCATCTCCCAGGATCGACTCCACGCAGGTCGAGGGTTGATTGGTGTCCTTGTGTTTGTCGCCGCTTTCCTGGCAGGCCCCGCCGCTGCGGCTATGGGACTTGCCGTGATAGCTCTCATGCTCGTCCTCATTTCCAACGAGATAGAGCGGGTCCGACGACGTCACTAACTTGACCCCATGTGCCGATCAATCAAGCGTCTTCGAGAAGGCGCCACACCTGCTCCCCCAGACGAAATCGAGGCGGCTGCCCTTCAGTACGTGCGGAAGATCTCAGGCTTCGCAAGGCCCGCATCACACAACGCAAGCGTGTTTGAGAACGCTGTGTCCGAGATAGCAGCGGCCTCGCAACGGCTTCTGGACGGCCTTGAAGTCAAAGGAGCCGCTAGCTGAGTTCGACTCCAAGACCCAACGCGATCGCGTCGGTAACAGCCATATGGGCCGCCGCCACGTCCTGAGCGGCCACACCGACGCTCTTGAACAGAGTGACGTCCGACGCGATTTGCGGATGCCTGCCGGCAAGAAGATCGGAGAGAGTTGTATCAGGCTCGCGGCCGGCCTGGATGAGATCTCCGGCCTCGGCGGCAGCGGCATCGACATCGTCGACGACCACATAGGCCCGCTTCACGACTTCGCCGGGCACTTCCACCATGTCGGGTGTGAAGGCACCCACAGCGTTGATGTGAGTCCCTGACCGCACCGCGGATTCGTCAAAGAGGGGCTGAATGGCGGGGGTGGCACATGAGACGACATCTGCCTGGGTGACGGCTTCGCCGGCATCGGCAACCGCCTCCCCCTCGACCCGACGCGCCAGTGCAGTAGCTTTGCTCTCCGATCGGGACCAGACCAGAACCCTCTCCACCTGCCGAACGGCTCGGATCGCCTCGATCTGGTCGAACGCCATTGCCCCGGCGCCCAACATGGCCAGGGTCTTCGGTTGGTCTGAAGTGAGGAGTTGGGTTGCCAGACCAGAGACGGCCCCGGTTCGAATCGATGTGATCGTTGGCCCATCGACGACCCCAATCGGGCTGCCGTCGGCTCCAAACACCAACACAACTCCGGCAGGGTTGCCAGGGACGATGGATACGACCTTCACCGCTATCACATCGTCGAGACGCCCGGGCATGACCATCGAACCGCCAACCAAGGTCCGCAGGGGTGTCTCCGCGTCACCCGAGAACGCGTGACGCATCGCCTCGACAGCGTTTGACATCGACAAGACCGCCCTCGTGGTCTCCGCGTTCAGATAGCGCATCAGGCGAGCACGCTTTTCACAGAGACATCGATCGGCTCCCTATCAACTGAGAAAAAGTCAATCGGTATGTCGGTGTCGAATTCGATTCGCTCACCCGATATCGCCTGGGCCACCATCGACCCGATGGCAGGGGCGAGCTTGAAGCCATGGCCGCTGAAGCCGTTGGCAACCCAAAATCCGTCGACTCCACTCGGCCCCACGATCGGGTGAACGTCCTCACGATTGATGGTGTAAAGACCGGCGATTCCCGTGACCTGGCCCCTCGGCTCCAGCGATGGAATTCGGTGGTGGAATGCTGCGAGCTTCAACTGTGTGAAGTCGGCGTCGGGAACTCTCTTGAAGTTGTCCGGGTCGGCAATGATCTCCTGCTCGTCCTCGGCTGTCACCGACCCCACCATGATCTGTTGTCCTGCCGATTCCGGTCGGAAGTAAGTGCCCGTGGTCACGTCCAGACCGATGGGAAGCTGTCCAAGACTCTCCGGCCACGGTCGATACACGGTTTGGATCCGGGTCGGTGTGAGAGTCCAACGGATGTCGGCTCCGGCGATGCTGTTCAGCACGTTGCACCAGGGCCCGGCAGCATTGATCACCAAACCTGCCGAGATTGAAGTGCCGTCGGCGAGCTTTACCCCCGTCACACGCTCCCCTTCCCGAAGAACATCTACGACCTGGGACTTGAACCTGACATCGCCACCCCGGGCACGGGCGGCCTCGATCAGATCCTGATTGGCGCCCACAGGGTCGGCATACCCACCCCCGGGCTCGTAGAGAAACGCCTCTCCAGGCCGGCATACATGGTCGACGTCACCGGACATATCGAGCGGCTCGGCGCAGTTCGACACGGCCGGGAACAAGCGAGTCACGTCCTCGGGGCCAAGCGTCTCGGCGTCAACCCCTTGAGCCAGAAGTCGAGCCGCGTCCCTCTCCACTTTCTCCCTGGTTTCCCCCGTCATCAAAATCTCCCCGACTCGATGCAGGTGGGCTATAGTCTCGGCAAGCCCGGTGAACCGAGAACTATCGCCGAGCGCCTTCTGGCCGTAGAACGCCAGACGGACGACCTCGGGGTTGGTATAGCGACAGCGGCAGATCGAAGAGGAAGCTCCGGTCGAGCCCTCGGCGGGACCTTCCCCCTTGTCCACAGCGATGACCCCGATGCGGCGGCGAGCTAGCTGATAGGAAATCGACGACCCGATGATTCCAGCGCCGACGACGACCACATCGGCACCTGCCGTCATCGCGTTGACACTGAGTAATCGCCTACCTTTTCATCCCAGGTCAGATCGATGAGCCCCCTGGTGGCGGCTGCCTTGCAGAATTGGAGAAAGCCTCCGTAGCCGAACTTCTTCTCACTGAAGTCGGATTGACGCTTGCGCAACTGGTTCTTGAGACCGGACATGACCACAGGGCCGTTCTTCCCGGCGAGTTCGGCCACGACGTCATGGAGGAGCTGAAATGCTTCCTGTTCACCACCCCCACCCGACGAGAACTGGACGACTGGATCGCCTCTGCCCGGACCCTCCGAGAGTTCGATGACATCATCCGATTCGAGGTGACGAAGCAACTCCCCAAACGCCCGAAAGCCGTAGTCGGCCTCGGAGAAGGTCGAATCCTTGCGGAGCACGGCACGTTTCAGCGACGAGGCGAGCACCTCTCCCTGACCGGAGCGAAGAAGCCCACCCAACGTCGTCGTGATCAGCGTCTCCAGCTCTGGCGCGTCCGCGTTGTCTCTGACAGTGTCCGTCTTGGTGGGCATCTCGCGGAGGGGATCAACACCTTCGAGATTGTCGTAGAACAGAAACTCGTCACATGCGGGCGGGAGCAGCTTCGAGGTCGACCCCTTGATTCCGACACCGATGACCTTCTTGTTGAGCTCTCGCAGCTTGTGGACGAGCGGCGTGAAATCCGAGTCCCCGGTGCAGATCACGAAGGTGGTCACGTACTCACGCTCGAAAGCCACCTCGATGGCGTCCACCGCCATCTTGATATCCGCTGCGTTCTTCCTCGTGGCCCCCATTCTCTGAGGGATTTCAATGAGCTCGACGTGGCTGCGAGTCATTGCCTGTCTGGCGTCGGCGAACATCGACCAATCTGCGTATGCCCTTCGGGAAATCACCCGGCCACGCTCCGCGAGGGCGTTGGAAATGGGCTCCAGATCGAACTCCATGCCTCCCAGGGATTCTCTCGCTCCAATCGCCAGGTTCTCGAAGTCGACGAATAGTGCAATGCGTTCTTCTTCCATGACGGTGAATGTAGTGGGCGAAGCGGTCGAGGTTCCTCCGCACGGTTCCCGGTCTCAGATGTAGCTTCTGAGTCGAAGAAGGGGCACACAACGACAAAGCACCAGGAACTGCGCATCCACGGGGTTTCAGGTACTCCACCCCGCGCCATCCTCTACACCGATCCTGTCACCGACACCCCGGCAGATGACCCGACGAAGATCTATCGACGCCCCCCGGCCGATGGGTGTTTCGAGACATCCGCTTTTCACTGGGCCAACCTGACCTCCGGCGCCAGGTTGACCGCGCTCTGGCTGTTGCTTGCTCCGTTCGCACTCGCCAATGCTGCGGGATGGATGGCTGGCTGGCGCAGGAATCCGTCAGCGCCTCTTTCCGAACCGGTTCCACCCGAGAAATGGCATGCCAGGTTGGGTCGCATGTCAGTTCGGGTAGCCGGGCTGACTCTCACCACGCTCTTGGTATCTCAGGCTCTGACAACGGGCGTTCTGCTGCCGATGGAGTGGATCAGCACGGTGGGCGTGGTCGAGATCGCCGGGATCCGACTCGATTTCGGTCTCCTCGACCCGCGGGTCTACCTGACGACACCGGTGCTGCTGGTGGCTTCGGGCTTTTACTGGCTGGTGGCAAGGGTCTCCTCGAAATCCCACTTCGACGAGCGGCGGAAGGGTGCACCACACGATCTTCTGTTGGATCTCTCCGGGGAGTCGATGTTGCGTGCGAGAGAGGAGCCCGAGGCGGATAAAACCACCCTCAATCAGTATGAAGACCCCCGGTGGTGCCCGGGTGACCGATGACCGTCTGTGGACACTCCATCCGATCCTCCACCGTCTCAGACGGCTCCATTTCGGTTTGGGGATTCTGTTAATAGCGATGAGCGTGGAAGTGTCGATAGGGCGGATGACGGTTGCGGTGGCCCTTGCCGTGGCAATGCTGGTGGCCTTCTCACTTAGCTGGATGACGACTTATCTCCCTGAGGCTCGCTGGGTCTGGGTGGTCACGTCCCTTCTGCCAGTGCTGTCGCTGGGGGCTCTCCTGGCAGCGATCTTGTCTATCTGGATGCCGGGATCCGGCTTGCGTCTCGAGGAGTTGCACACAATGACTTTCGGAGTGGCGCTGATCTTGGGGCTGGCCGCCCTGTTGTCCTTGTTCGCCGGGCCGCTCAGCGTTGGCGCCTTGGTCTTTGCCACATTCATCGGAGTCACCATGGGAGCAGCCGCCGGGCTCTTCGTTGACGCGGTGCTGGGGACGGACATCCTTCGCAGCGCCGGTGTCGGCTGGGTGTCAGTGGCGACGCTGCTCTTTCTCGCCACGCTGTTGGTCGTCGCGTTGGTGTTGACCCTCGTCGGCCGGATCGCAGAAGAGCATGGAGCGACCAGGCCATTGCCTCGTGAGTTCGGGAGATGGCGACGGATGGTTCTGCGGCGAATTGAGCTGGAGACGAGGATTCTCTTCTACGCAGCGGCATTCCTTGGCCTCGCGGTCTTTCTCGCTGTCGGGTTCATTGCGTATCGGCACGGTTTGCAGCTGCGCGACACCGAAGGCGCCGCACTCTTTGCCTTCTGGGGAACATTGGTTGCCGGACTCGAGGTCGGTGCCCTACCTCCTTTTCCCCAAGGGGCTCGTGGTGTTCTCGATCTCCTCTGTGGTCTTGCCAATGGGCTATTTCGCGTTCAGGAGTATCCGAAAAGGGTGGGCAGGTGGCAAGGACGGGGAGGGCCGTCGCCGTCAGGTGGGGATCCTTTGGGACGTGGGCTCGTTCTGGCCGAGGTGGTATCACCCGCTCGCACCGCCGGGTTATGGCCCACGGTCAGTACGGGACCTGGGAGCTGCCATCCAGGACCTGCCGACAGAATCCGTCCTGGGCGCACACTCTCAGGGTTCTTTGATCACCGCGGTCGCCTTGCGCCGAACCAGGTCGAAGATCGCCTACATCACCTACGGATCTCAGCTCGGGATCCTCTATCCACGGATGTTTCCCAACGTGGGCATCCCAAATCTGGTCGCCGATGTAGCAGAGCTGTGTCCGGCATGGATCAACCTCTGGCGTGACACCGACCCTATTGGCGGCCATCTCGTAGCCAACCCTCAGGTCGAGAATGAGCGGATCACGAAGAGCTTGGGTCACTCCGGTTATGAGATCACCAATAACTACCGGCAGGCCCGTCTGAGAATCTTGAGCCTCGACGAGGATTGTGAGCCAACAGAGCCAGGCGATGAGACGAGCGGCCAGGTCTCGGATACGATTCACGAGTGACCGACGACATCAGACCCACCCCGTTTGACACCTTGACGTCTTCAGCGGGACCGCCGCCGGCCTTTCATTTGCTAGCCAAACCCACCGGCCCGATCTGTAACCTGGACTGTGAGTACTGCTTCTTCCTCTCCAAGGAGATGCTCTATCCCGGGGACCGATTCCGGATGGCTGACGATCTCCTGGAGACCTACATCCGTCAACTTCTCGAGTCGCACCGGACTCCAACGGTGGCCGTGGCTTGGCAAGGTGGAGAGCCGACGATGATGGGGCTCGACTTCTTTCGCCGTTCGGTTGAGCTTGTCGAGAAACATCGCCGACCCGGCCAGCGGGTGGAATACACGATCCAGACCAACGGCGTTCTCATCAACGAGAAATGGGCGACATTCTTCAAGGAGAACGACTTTCTGGTCGGATTGTCGGTTGACGGGCCGAGAGAACTCCACGATGCCTACCGGGTCGACAAGAGAGGCAACGGATCGTTCGACCGGGTCATGACCGGGTTTCAGTATCTGCGCTCCCAAGATGTCGACGTCAATGTGCTGTGCACGGTGCATGCCGCCAACCAGGACCATCCTTTGGAGATCTACCGCTTCTTCCGGGACGAGATGGGGGTCCGGTTCATCCAGTTCATCCCCATCGTCGAGCGAACCACCGAGACCCTCCTGCCCCTGGCGAATCTGGGATGGAGCACGAGCCGCAAGGAGAAAAGGCCTCTCTACGTCCAATCGGGAAACTGCGTAACCGACCGGACCGTTGACCCCGACGCCTTCGGCCGATTCCTCGTCTCGGTCTTCAACGAATGGTTGGACCATGACGTCGGTGAGGTCTATGTGCAGCACTTCGACGTCGCGTTGGCCAACTGGCACGGCGAGCCACCCGGGTTGTGCATCTTCTCCGAGACGTGCGGTTTGGCGCTGGCGTTAGAGCACAACGGCGACTTGTACTCATGCGACCACTATGTCGAGCCCGACTACCTACTGGGCAACATCACCAAAACCCCAATGATCGAACTGATCGCCTCCGAGAGACAACAGGCCTTTGGCGCGGCCAAACGCGAGTCTCTTCCCCAGTACTGCCTCGATTGTGAAGTCCGGTTCGCCTGTCATGGCGGTTGTCCCAGTAACCGTTTCACCACCACCCCGGACGATGAAGAAGGCCTCAACTACCTATTCGCCGGTTACAAGACCTT
>JAUXMQ010000029.1 GCA_030623125.1 Acidimicrobiia bacterium | reverse complement strand
GACTATGAGAAATATCAGCCCAATTCCGGTGATGATGAGTCCCGAAATGAGAGAGACTCCGTCGAATTTGTGTGTTTTCATGGTGATGCCTTTCTCAGCGGTTGATGTCGATGTTGCCGACGTCTACATGGGCGTCGAGGACCAAAGTTCCTTTGGCGCCAGTCTCGTTGAAGTCCAGACCTGGATTACCGAGACCTGCGGATTCCCGACCGGACGCACCCACCCGGCCGACGTCAACGGTGGCTTCGCCGACGACTCCGACGTCTTCGGGGATCCGAATCTCGATGTTGCCGGCGTCGACGCGTGCCGTGACGCTGATCGTCTCGCCATCCCAGGGGAGTTCAGTCAGGTCGATTACCAGATTGCCCACGTCGATGCTGTAGAAGTCCTCCACCTCAGCGAATGTGTCCGGTTGGACAAACACGTCGAACGTCTCTGAGTTCCAATCCCACTCGAAGACAGGGGAGAGGAACAGAGTGGGGATGAGGATCGCACCGACGAGTATCAGCCACCGTGCCCGTCCGGCGAAAGCGCCGACCAGAAGCCCGATGCCGACGATGGTTACGGCCAGGGCCATGTAGTGACGAGGCGCTGGATCGATCGGTATCGCCGGCACGTTGTCGAGGACGGCGAGGATTCCCAGTCCCAGGAGCATGAATCCCATGGTCAAACGTCCCAGGATTGATCGCTCCTTTGGCTTTGAAGCCGACGGGGGAAGTATCGGCGGTGTCGGAGTGGGGGTTGGCGGTGCGCCTCCGGCGGAGGGGGAGTCCCCGCCAGGAGTGTCGATCTCCGTATCGGAGACTGTGGTATCGGTTTGTGTCATTTGTTGAACTCCCTCCTTTGACTTGTCGCCTGATCCGACCCTGACGGGTATTTGTCCGGTGTAGACCAGGACGCCCAAGACAAGAAATGCGACCGCCCAGACCACTCCTCCGTCGAGGAAGGTGATGTTGTCGAGGAGGATCAGCGCCGCAACGAAGATCAGTGCGATCCCGATCCATGATCGAGACGATGCTCCCCCTGAGAAGAAGCGTTCGGCTGGTGACTCGGTCTCGTCTTCTGATCTGATGAGCGCCCAGGCCGCCGCATAGAGGGCGACTCCGAGTCCTCCGAAAAAGGCACAGACGACAAAGAATGCCCTCGGTACCCAGACCGGGAGTTGGTAGCGGTTTGCCAGGCCTTGGGAGACACCGGCAAGAACGCGTCCTTCCTGAGGTCGCACCAACTCTGAGCCATTTATCGTCTGCTCGGGTGGTTCGGCCGTGGTGGTTTGTTTGCTTTGTTCCATGCCCCTATTGAGCCACAGGGCTTTCCTGGTTTGTATTGGGGACTCCCCTGAGACTCCCCTGAGACCACTAAGGGGGATCCCCGATTGAGGAAGACGGGCCTAGCGGGCATCATCTGGGTGTGGCTGTTGTCCGATCGTTCGAATTCAGCCGCCGCAAGACCAACCGTGTCATGGGTGGTGTTGCCGGCGGACTAGCCGACACTCTTGGCGTACCCGATGCATACGTCAGGGCCGCGTTCCTGACCCTTCTCACGATATGGGGCCTCGGAGGTGTGCTCTACCTGGGTTTTTGGCTGATGGCATATGACAAGGTGGAAGACCGGGAGGTGGTGGCGGTGGACACCCGTCGTGGACTCGGCCTTGGCCTCGCGTTTCTCGGGCTCATGCTGCTTTTGGAGTCCATCGGTTGGTGGCCGAATCCCGCTCTTGTCTTGACAGCCGGCGCCCTTGCCTTTGGAACCGCTGCTCTGACCGACAGTTCCAAACCCGGCCCACTGGCGGCGTTGATGGATCCGAATGTCGATCGTCCAAGTCGCACCCGCCTGGTGCTCGGCGTGGTGCTGCTCATCGGTGGTCTGTCGGTATTCTTCACCTCGATCGGGGCGGTGTTCGAACTCGGTGTGGTTATTCTCGCCATCGTTCTGACGGGGTTGGGGATCGTGGTGGCCTTCGGGCCCTGGGTGCGTCGGCTCGCTGCCGACCTTGCCACAGAACGGAACGAGAGGATCCGCCAGGAGGAGAGAGCCGAGATGGCGGCCCATCTCCACGATTCTGTCCTCCAAACCCTCGCCTTGATACAGCGGACAGATGATCCGGCCGAGATGATGATTCTCGCCCGACATCAGGAGTCCGACTTGCGCGATTGGCTGTTTGGCTCGGCGCCGCTCGACGGAGTGGATCTTGTCTCCACGGCCCTGAAAGACGCCGCGGCCAGGGTGGAGAAGGACCATCATGTGCGCGTCGACGTTGTCACCGTCGGGGATCACGTAATCGACAAGAAAGCCGCGTCTCTTGTCGGGGCAGCATCGGAGGCGATGGTCAATGCCGCCAAACACTCAGGTGCCGACAGACTGTCGCTTTACCTGGAGGCGGAGGACGATGCATTGACGGTCTATGTGACCGATCAAGGTGAGGGCTTTGACCCCGATGCGGTGGCACCCGATCGGAAGGGGATAACGAAGTCGATCAGATCTCGAGTCGAGAAGGCAGGTGGCACCGTCGAGATAAACAGTGAGCCAGGAGAAGGAACAGAGGTTGTGCTGAGCATGCCGATGGAGGCCGAGTGAGCATCACGGTCTATCTCGTGGACGATCACCGTCTGTTCCTCTCCGGCGTCAAAGCAGAGCTGGCCGAGGACTTCCGAATCGTTGGATCGGCCTTCGACGTCGACACCGCCATCGTCGAGATCAGGGGACTCAATCCGGATGTGGTCCTGGTCGACGTGCATATGCCCGACGGTGGCGGGATCGCCGTCATCGAAGGTGTCAATGAGTCGAATCCAGACGTGAAGTTTCTGGCCCTGTCGGTGTCAGACCAGGCCGAGGATGTCATAACAATGATCCGGGCGGGAGCGAGGGGTTATGTCACCAAGACCATCGAGCCGCCGGACCTTGCCGAGGCCGTGAGACGAATCAGCTCCGGTGACGCAGTGTTCTCCCCACGACTGGCAGGCTTCGTTTTGGACGCGTTCGCCGGAGCGATTCCCTCCGAAGAGGACCCCGAACTCGATCAACTCACTCTGAGGGAGAAGGACGTGCTCCGGCTGATCGCCCGTGGGTTCGCCTACAAGCAGGTTGCCCGCAAGCTGGAGATCTCGATCAAGACGGTGGAGACCCACGTTTCCTCAGTGCTGCGCAAGCTCCAGCTTTCCAACCGTCACGAACTCGCCCGATGGGCGAGCAAGCGTCACATCGTCTGACGCGAGGCCGCTCTGTGGCCTTTCATTCAGCGCCTCATATGCGACGCGTGATGCCTAAGGAAAGCGGTTTCAGCCTTTGTAGCGGGTTCCGCCCTTGAAGACATGAGTCACGTTTTCGGTGGTGGCGAGGATGGAGACGTCAGTTGTGGGGTCTCCGCTGACGCAGATAACGTCGGCGTCCATGCCTTCGAGGAGCTGGCCTGCGTTGGGAGCCTGCGGCCCCAGAGTGTCAGGCCCATTGGCGGTGGCGGATTCGATCGCCTGGAGTGGTGTCATCCCGCAATCAACCATCAGCGCAAGTTCTTCACCGTTTCGACCCCAGAGCCCGACACCAAATATGTCGGTTCCCAGAGCGATCTTGACGCCCTTATCGACTGCGAGGGCGATCCCGTCGGCATGCTTGGCACCTGCGGCGGCTGCCTTCTTCTTGGCATACTCGGGCATGCCTTTCTCCTCGCCCTCAACCGTGAGAAACTCAACCACCCAGCGGGTGGGCACCAGCATGACATCGTTTTCGATCATGGCGTCAGCCACTTCCTCATCTAGGTAAGTGCCGTGTTCCAGGGTCTTGATGCCGGCGTCGATTGCGGCCATCATTCCTCTCTTGCCGTGAGTGTGGGCGGCCACGAGGCGCTCCATGCGTGTTGCCTCATCAACGATCGCCTCTAGCTCTTCCTTGGAGAATTGGGGAAGATGTGGATCGTCCAGCTGGCTGAGTACCCCGCCAGAGGCGTGGATCTTGATGACCCTCGCTCCGAGACGGAGCATGCGACGAACCCCGGCGCGGGCCTCATCGGGGCCATCGACGATGTTGTCTTCACCCCAATGTCGGGCGATCTGGCTTCGGGCATCGGCAATGTCCATGCCATGTACATCGCCATGACCTCCGGTCATCGAGAGCATCCCGCCGCTGGCATAGACATTCGGTCCTTCGACCTGACCCTCCTCAATGGCGAACGCCAAAAAGCTTCCCAGTCCACCAAGCTCACGCACCGATGTGAACCCGGCGTGCAGTGCCCGACGGGCGTCCGCGGTAACCCGCATCGACAACAGTTGGGGTCGCGCCCCCCAGACCTCATCGATGTTGGCGGTGTAGATTCCGATGAAGTGCCCGTGGCACTCCCACATGCCCGGCATCACCGTGTCGGTGACGACGACATCGGCGTCGGGTGTTGCCGGAGCGCCGTCCGCCGCGCCGGCGTAAGAGATTGCCGAATCGTCAAAGATGACGACTCCGCTGTTCACCACGTCGCCCCGACCGGGGATCAGACGTGTTGCTTCTATTCGCGTTGTCATCAGACGACTGCCTCCACGGGTGATCTCGTTGTTGCCTGGAGACCACCACACGCCACGAAACCAGTGATGGTGACGGTCGGCACGTCTTCTTCAGCGGTGGTTCTGGTGTTGTCCGACCAGCCCCCCATGAGCATTTTCCCTTCGAAACTGACACGCCATCCTTCGGGAACGACCAGGCTCACTCCGCCCATGATGACGGCGAGGTCGATCCGAATTCCAGTCGGGGCAGGTTGGGTCTTTCTCAGGTCGAGAAGGACACCCCCGAACATCGCCAAAACCTTTCCCCCATAGAACGGGTCTGCCGACGAGACCAGCTCCTTGCCTTCGAAGATGGCAACCAGGTCGATCTCCTCGGTTTCGACGTCGGCGTTCGACTCGAGCAAGAACTTGGCTGCCAGTGCCGCCCCGATAGCGCCGACGAATGCGAATCGGATGATCTTGAATATGAAACCGAGCACGAACCAGACAATACGTGCTTTCCGGGAACAAGGAAGAGTGAGCGGGGTCCGAGGGTTCTGATATCTGTGGATCAGCCGAGTCCGATCAAAGTCGCCTGGAACATCCTTCGTGTTCTCAGGACGAATTCCCGACCCAACCCGATTGGAGCGGGGGCCGTCGATCATTCTCCGCTCTCTCCGGTTCTCGAGGCGCTAGGCGAGGGTGGGCTCCCGGCGGCCGCTGAGCGGGGCAAGGACATTTCGACCTATCTGGAGATGATGGCCGGGGTGGAGCCGGACACGCTTACCCGGAACGAAGCGCTTGCCTACTGGCTGAACCTCTACAACGCCGGTGCTGTCGGGCTTGCAATCGAGACGTTCAGAACCGGAACGACATCTGTGCTTCGAGTGCCCGGCGGATTCAGTCGTCCCCTCGTCATGGTTGGAGGGGAGGAACTCTCCCTCGATGCCATCGAACACGCCAAGGTCCGACGTTTTCGTGATCCTCGGATTCACGGGGCGCTGGTTTGTGGGTCACTTTCGTGTCCCACTTTGCGCACGACTCCGTATGGCGGGAGTGGTCTTGATCGCCAGTTGGACGATCAGATGAGGAGTTTCTTCGCGGACGGTGGGGCGACCGCAGGCCAGAACGACAGTGTCTCCCTCAGCAGGGTCCTGCTCTGGTTTGGGTCAGACTTCGTTCGTCCCCATCGGATGCCTACATTCATCCCGACGTCGAGGAAACGAATACTTCAGGCCGTGCGACGTTGGCTTCCCTCCCATCTCCGGGAATACGAGAGAGTCGAGTTCCAGGACTATGACTGGGGATTGGGGTGCGCCGTTCGTTGATCGGCGCGTTGAGACGCTCCCAGCATGGCAGCGATGGCCACCACCGCGGCGACGGTGTCGGCCGGGATGATGATTCGCATCATCTCGCTCCCGTCGACCAGCCACCCCCCGTCCGAGGTGAAACCGACCGAGGTCAGGTAGACGGCGATCGACCAGACGCAGATGACGATCAGCGTCGAAGCGAGGATGAGCGCGAGCGGGTTGCCCCACAGCTTGCGGGCTCCCAGGTACAGGGCCGCCACCACCCAGGCAATGTCGAGCGATGACAGCAATTGCAGGAATTGCAGCGACGGGTCATACCTGGTGGCCGCCGACGTGGCCAACGTGAGCAACGCGGAGAACCCGACCACTGCGGCAACCAGTGATGCCGAGCTCGCCAGCCAGGAGCGCTTGATCGGTGAGAACCATGGCTGGTCGGTCAGGGGAGACATCTCGATGACGAAAAGAAAAGTGGCGATCTGGACAACCGCCAGATGGATGAGCGTGTACCGGAGGAGCCCATCTCCTTCGGGTGCCGGTAACAACAGCGCGACGAGCGACAGGGGGATACCCCACTGGAGAAGACGCTTCAACCCGGTCCCGAGGATTCTCTCGACCGGGTGCAGGCGGGAAGGTGAAGAAGCCGTCATGTGTTCCCCATTACCGTGGACGTGATTCTCGACCTGCTGCTTCCGGCGACGGATGCCGGCGTGGCGGCCCAGTTGGTCGCGGTCTTTGTCGTGGTGGCCATCGCTCTCTGGAGATTCTGGTCGAATCTCGAGATAAGACTTCTTGTCGTCGGTTCCGGCATCGTGGTTCTCGGTCTCATGGGTCTCCGGGCTCTTCACTGAGGGCTCGCTCAATCACCGGACGGACAGCAGATGGCTGAAGTCGGCTAATTCCCTTGACTTGGCAGGCACAGACCGACGATGATGATGCCGTCGAAGAAAGGAGCGCCTTTGATCAGGATGCGACACCAAGCACCAATCACCGCAGCAGGACAATTCTGCACGTGCGCCCCAAACTCCCTGGAACCCGTGCCGAATCCTTCCGATTGGCGGCCATTTGTCATGTGATGTGACTGCGAGGACATTCTTCGAACCAGGCCGCCGCACAATCCGGCGGCTTTTTGTTTGCCCGCATCACATCTACGACGAGGTTTCAGGATGAATCAACAACTGAGAGAACTACAACAACACGGACGATGTTGCCAGGAGGGGAGCCACGAGCTCTTCTTCTCCGAACGGCCCGCAGAACTGGCAAAAGCCCAGCGCATCTGTGCTCAATGCAAGGTCAGGGTTCTCTGTCTCGATGTCGCACTTCAGGAGAATCTGGAGTGGGGGGTTTGGGGCGGTGTCATCTTCTGGGATGGTCAGCCGTTTCATCGGCGCCGGGGACGGGGCAGACCGTCGCACGCCGAGGCGAATCTGCCTTTGGAGGCGAACCGGGGTGAGCTCCTGGAGTTGGTGAAGTCGGCCTGAGAGGCTGACTATCAGGAAACTGCCAGCTCCCGGAGTCCTCCGGGAGTGGAGGGGTGACGCATCTTTGCGAGAGCCTTGGCCTCGATCTGGCGGATACGCTCCCTGGTCACGTTGAAGTGCCGTCCGACCTCGTCGAGGGTCGCCGGATCGCGATTCCCCAGGCCGTATCTCATCTCGATGATCGTGCGCTCGCGTTCGTTTAGTCGCTCGAGGACGAGCTGGAGGTTCTCGATGTTGAGCTTGGAGGCAATGAGTTCAAATGGTGCGGCGGCGTCGATGTCCTCGATGAAATCACCGATCGTGGCGTTGTCCTCACCCACAGGTTCGAATATCGATACGGGCTCGGGTGCGACCTTGCGGGCTTCTCGAATCTTCTGAACTGTCAGACCTGACTCCTGAGCCATTTCCTCGTCGGTGGGTTTGCGTCCGAGCCGTTTGGTGAGATTGGTCTCCGCGGAATGCATCTGGTTGATGGTGTCCATCATGTGAACCGGAACCCGGATGGTCCGACTCTTGTCGGCGATCGCTCGGGTGATCGCCTGACGGATCCACCAGGTGGCGTAGGTGGAGAACTTGAATCCCTTGCGGTATTCGAACTTCTCGACGGCTCGGATCAGACCGAGATTGCCTTCCTGAACGAGGTCGAGGAAGGGGAGCTTGGCGTGTCCGTAACGTTTGGCGATGGAGACGACAAGACGAAGATTGGAGCGAATAAACGTCTGACGGGCGTCCTCGCCGCGTCGGACCATCTGGCCGAGCTTTCGACGTTTGGTCGAGTCCTTCTCGCTTTCGAGGGCTATATCAGCCTTGCGTCCGGTTTCGATCGCTTTGGCGAGTCGCACCTCGTCTTCCGCCGAGAGCAGGTCATATAGACCAATGCCGTCCAGATACTGACGTATTGCTTCGTCGCTGACTTCCCGCTCGATAGATCGTTTGCTCATACCCTCACACGATTGGCGGCCAGCGTAGGAATGGCACCGGCCAGTCTTTGGCATTTGTCGATATCTCTATCGTCATTTATCCACAGGAGGTTGAATAGGCTGCCAGACCCAATTCGGGTGGGTCATCGAGATCGTCGGCATGAGATTCGCCGTCAGGTGAAGACTCATCTCATTGGTGGAGGTGGTCTGTTCGATACTGCGCCTCAGCTCGCCAGGAATAGGGCGGGCTCTTCCAGGTTCTCCATGACATTGACCATGAAGCGGCGGACCAACTCTCTGTCTATCACTCGATGGTCATAGGACAGCGACAACGGCATCACCGGTGCCATGACCAGTTCATCGTCGATGACGATTGTCTTCTGTTGGGCATGTCCCACCGATAGAAAGGCGATGGTTCCGGGCGGGACGATCGGAGTGCT
>JAUXMQ010000032.1 GCA_030623125.1 Acidimicrobiia bacterium | reverse complement strand
CGGCCCCGGAGGGGATCCAAGCGCGATCGCCCTTCTTTCCGATGATGCCGACCCCACGTCGAGCGTCGTCGACACTTCTGCGACAACCGAGCCGGTGGCGACGACGGAGCCTGCGCCGTCTGTCTATCGAGTTGGTGTTCTTGCAGGAGTGACTACCGACAACTTCTGGGCTTTCTACGGAGGCGAGGCCTCGGTGTGGAACGCCTACATTCTCGGACCGACCAAACCGGCCCTGTACAGCCTCGACCCTGTCGACGGATCCCTCGTTCCCGAGCTGGCCATTTCAGAGGTCAGCCCTTCTCCCACTTCGGATGGATGGCAGGTAATCGTGCCATTGAACGATTCGCTCTACTGGAGCGACGGTGAGCCTATAACCGCCAACGACATCGTGTTCACCTTCGAAACAACTCGTGCTCTTGGGCTCGAGGGGAGTTGGAGCGAAGCGTTCCCGGCAACGATCGAGTCGATGCATGCCGACTCCGACTACGAGCTTCGCATCGAGTTCGACGAGCGTCCGAATCTCGGTTTGTGGCCGAACGGACCGGGTCTGGCGCCCATCATGGCCACCCATGTCTGGCATGCCTTGGCCGGAGACGTTGATAGGTCCGGGCTCTTTGCAATCCCCGGATCTCACGATGTGGGAGGCGGACCGTTGACGCTGGCATCGGTTGGCGACACCATCGTGACCAGTGTCGCCAACCCGGGATATCCCTTTGCGACATCGCCAGACGTTGTCGAGTACCACATCTATGACGACGAAGCCGCGGCGGTTCTCGCCCTTGGTGAAGGACAGATCGACTCCATCCTCACACCGAAGGGTCTCACCCAGGACCACCTGAAAACGGTGTCTTCGGATCCGTCGATCGTCGTGGAGACGAGCCCTGCCAACGGGGTCAAGTATCTGGGCTTCAACCTGACTCGAGAGCCCATGTCGGACAGCGCCTTCCGTTCGGCCTTGGCACTGCTCCTCGATAGGGAGGGGCTTGCCACTTCGATCCCCACCGGAGGTTCGGTCGCCCACAGCTTTGTCAGCGATGTAAACACGAGATGGTTCGACCCCGAGGCCGCTGAGCGCAACGCTGACCGCTATTCGGGAAGTCTGACGAACCGTCTCGAATCTGCCCTCGCCGGCCTTCGCGATGCCGGATACACGTGGTCAACGGACCCGATCGTGGGAGCGGACGGAATTGTCGTTGCCGGAATCGATCTGAGAATAAGGGGACTGGAGCCTGCTCCTTTGACGATTCTCACGCCGGGCGACGCCTACGACCCCGCTCGTCCACTGTACGCAGCGGCAATAGCCGACACGCTGAGTTGGTTGGGTTTCGACGTGAGACCGGTCGAAACCGACTTCGACAGCGTCGTCGACCTCGTCTTCACCCCAGGCGACGACGGGTTGCTGCACTACGACATGTACCTCCTCGGTTGGTCTCTGGGCAACCCCGCCCTACCTGGCTACTACCGGACTCTCTTCAGCGTCGACGGACCCATGAACAACACCGGATACTCGGGTGTCGAGTTCGCACAAGAACTCAAGGCGTACGAAGCCTCATACAGCTCAGAAGATGCCCATCAGGCGATGTGGGCTATGGAGAGCACCCTGTCGGCCGACCTTCCCTATCTCCTGTTGTACACGAGCGAAATCACCGAGGCGTACCGCTCGGACCGGGTCGCCTTTGATATCGCCGCAGGTCTTGGAGGTATTCAGGGACGACTCGGTGGCATCGCCGACGTCAGACCTGTTTCCTAGGCCGGCGGTACGCTCACCGGGTGCCCGACACCCAAGTCTCCGACCGCATCATGACGGTTCCCAATCTCGTCACCCTTGTCCGGCTGTTGGGCGTCGGCGTCTTCTGGTGGGTGCTTCTGGTGGAGGAGAACATCGGTCTGGCCGCGGGTCTCATCTTCGTGATCGGCTGGACAGACTGGATCGACGGCTACCTCGCCCGCAAACTCGATCAGGTCTCCAGACTCGGCACGGCGCTCGACCCGATTGCCGACCGTCTGATGATTGCCTCTGCCGTCATCGGAGGGATGATCGTGGACCCCCCCGTTGTGCCACTGGTCATTGGCTTCGGACTTATCGCCCGTGAGCTGCTCATGGGCGCGGTGGCATTGATACTTCTCTCCAAGGGCGGTGGCACGCTGGAGGTTCGTTACCTCGGCAAGGTGGCGACCTTCATTCTCTACGGCGCCATACCCCTGTTCTATCTGGCGGCGATCGACTTTCTCGGTGTGGTTACCGCCCTCTTGGCGTGGGTGTTGGGTGTTGTCGGGCTCGCTATGTACTGGTATGTCACTGTCCAGTATGTCGGTGACGCGAGAAGGGTTCTTGCGGAAGTAAAGTCCGCGCCCAGCACCTAGTGTCCTAAGTCGCAAATCATGCACAGAATCTCGCCTGCCCTCGACGCCCCTGGCTGCGTCCTCCGCCTTGACGCAGCTAAGGCTGCGCCTTCGTTGTGCGTCCTTGCCAGGAACGCCGATGCCCGGGCGCGATCAGCACAAACCTACGACTCAGGACACAAGGAGTGTTGATGCAAATACCTGAAGACCTGCTCTACAACGACGATCACGAGTGGATCCGACGAAAGGACGATTCTGTGGTCAGGATCGGCATCTCGGACTATGCACAGGATCAGCTCGGCGATGTGGTCTATGTCGAACTGCCGGACGAAGGCTCGACCGTTGCCAAGAATGATCTGTTGGTGGAGATCGAAAGCACCAAATCGGTGGGGGAGGTGTATGCCCCATTCGCCGGCACCGTGGTTGCCGTCAACCAGGCCGCAGCGGACGCACCCGAGCTGGTGAACACGAGCCCATACGGCGACGGGTGGCTCGTCGAGATCGATGTGACTGGTGAGTTTTCTGAAGTTGGACTTCTCGACGCTGCCGCCTACAAGGACCTGACCGAGTAGGAGATAGCCGGCACATCTGCCAGCACTACCTATTATCTGAAGACGATGACGGAGAAGCCCGGCCAGGAGCCGACCGAATCGAAGCCTGAGGTTGAGGTCGAGACTGACCCCACCGTCCTCTACGTGCCTATTTCCGATCGTGCGGGTCATCCGCTGAGCCGTGATGAGGCCTCACACATCGACGGTCTCACCGGATTCGCTCTGGTCGTCGAGCGCGGCCCACGAACCGGAATGACCTACATGCTCCGAAACGGAAGCACCACAGTTGGTCGACACCCCGAGAGCGATATCTTCCTCAACGACGTGACCGTTTCGAGACACCATTGTCGTCTCCTGGTGACCAGTGAGGAGATCAGCATCGAAGACAGCGGGTCGACGAACGGCACCTACGTAAACGACGAGCGGGTAGATCAGGCACAACTCAGTGCCGGCGACGAGGTGATGGTCGGGCGATTTCACTTTGTTGTCGCTCACGGGGATGCCTGACACCAAGGCACTCAGCATCGGTGAGGTGATCAACCTCCTCAGAGAGGACTTTCCCGACGTGTCCGTGTCGAAGATCCGCTTCCTCGAGAGCCAAGGTCTCATCGATCCGGGACGGTCATCGAGCGGTTACCGCCAGTTTGACACCGACGACATTGCACGGCTCCATTTCATCCTCGCACAGCAAAGGGATCATTTTCTCCCTCTCAAGGTCATCAAGTCCAAACTCACACTTTGGGAAAGGGGAGAGGAGGGTAACGCTGTCGAGGATGTGCGCCCGACCCTGCTTGATGAGTCAGGCGAGCCTTTGGACCGGACAGATATCATCAAACGCTCTGGTCTGACGGAGAGAGAACTCCAGCAACTTGTCGAGGTCGGATTGATTCGCCCGATCCTGAACTCGACAGTGTTTCCGCCTGAGGCCGGTGTCGTCGGGGCGGAGGCCAAGCGTCTGATGGACCACGGGCTGGAGCCGAGACATCTTCGATCGATACGACTGTCCGTCGATCGTGAGTCCGATCTCCTGATCCAGCTGGCGGCACCTCTGCTGAGGTCGTCCAACGCCGAATCGAGAGCCAGAGGAAAGGACATCCTCGAGTCCTGCTCCGATTCGGTGAGGGCCATGCATCGTGCCCTCATGGCGGCCGAGTTGAGGCAACAGATCTCCTCATGACACGTCTCAGCCGTGTGGTCGCTTTGGTGGCGATCATGACATTGGTGCTCGCCCTGCCCGCCGTCGGCGCTCCGCTGACCTTTCCAACCAGGGTCCAGGACGGTTTCACCAGTCCTGGCCCGCCGGTGGTCACTGCCGCATCATGGATCCTCTTCGACGAGTCGAGCCAAACCGTGCTGGCGTCTCACCTTTCCACACAGGAGAGAGCCATGGCGTCGACCACGAAGATCATGACCGGGCTCCTAGCCATGGAGCGATCGAACCTGACTGACATCGTGACGATCTCCAAACGAGCCGCCGACACCGGTGAGCGCGAGATCGATCTCGTTGCAGGAGAGCAGCTGACGATGAGCGCTCTTCTCAAGGCGGCGATGATCCATTCGGCCAACGACGCCGCCACGGCGATCGCCGAACACGTTGGAGGCTCGGTGGAGGGTTTTGTCGACATGATGAATGAGCGAGCGAGTGAGCTCGGTCTGACTGAGACCCACTTCACCAATCCCCACGGTCTTGATGCGCCGGACCACTACTCCAGTGCCCGCGACCTTCTCGACCTCGCCAGAGTCGCCATGGCCTTTCCCGAGTTCAGTGACAACGTTCGCTCACGTATCTTTGTCTTTCCCGACGCGCCGGACGGAAGCAAACGGATCGGGGGCACGACAAACCTGCTTCTTGGTGACTACGAGGGTGCCGGCGGGATCAAGACCGGGTTCACCTCTCGCGCACTCCTCACTTTCGTAGCGACAGCCGAGCGAGACGGAAGACGACTTTATGCCGTTGTCCTCGGCTCAGAAGGACGTAGGGCGCACTTCGATGATGTCCGGGCCCTGTTCGATTACGGATTCTCCCAACTTGGCATCTATGGAACCGTCTCGACCGGCAAGCCCTATGTTTCCGTCAAACGGCGAGTCGAGCCAGGACCGCTGGTGGCGACTTCGAACATGGAAACCCTCATACATCTGGCAGGCCAGGGACTCATGACCGATCCACCTTCGTCAACGGCGGTCGTGCCGGAACCCGTCCCTCCTCCAGTGATCCTCGTGAACCGTCGTCCTGTGCCCCCACCCGAGCCCCTTCAGGCGGTTTTGACCTTTTGGTGGGATGAGATCGTCGGAAACTGACATGACGGACTACCCGTTCGCCACCGAGGTGATCACCGAAGTTGACCTGAAGTCGAGGGTGGTCGAATTGGGCCAGGCAATCTCGAACGATTATTTGGATCGGTCCCCGCTGTTCGTGGTGGTCCTCACCGGGTCGGTTCTGTTCGCGGCGGATCTCGTTCGCAACGTCGAGGCGGATTCCGAAGTTGATTTCCTGGGTCTGAACCGATTCGGTGAGGGCGGTCGAATCGGCATCGCCATGGATCTGTCGGCGCCGGTTGTCGACCGCAATGTGATCATCGTCGAGGACATCGTCGACACCGGGCTCACATTGAAAGTGCTCCGGAGAATGATGACCGATAGGGGAGCAGCATCCGTGTCGACCGCAGCACTCTTCGACAAGACACGTCGTCGGGTAACCGACGTGCCCATCGAATACCGGGGTTTCGAGGTAGGCGACGAGTTCCTGGTCGGGTACGGACTGGATTGGCAAGGTGTCTACCGCAACCTCCGATCGATCTGGGCGGTGATGGACATTGAAGCCTTTGTCCGGGATCCCAAAGTCCTCTCCAAACAACTGCATTCGGGCTGACCACCCTGCTGTGTGCATCACTGGTGATAACCTCGTCCTATGCCCGGTAACGGTGACCTGATCCCGATGGATGTGGTTGGAGTGAGAGTTGAGCTGCCTTCCAATCAGCCGATTGTCCTGCTTCGGGAAAAAGAAGGGTCCCGCTACCTCCCTATCTGGATCGGCGCCAGTGAAGCCACCGCAATCGCCACCGCCCTCGAAGGCATACAACCGCCACGACCTCTCACCCATGACCTGATGCGATCTGTCATCGACGCAGTCGGGGCACTCGCCGTTCGAGTGGTGATAACCGAGATGCGAGACTCCGTCTTCTACGCCGACCTCGCCCTCGACGTTTCTGGCGAGGAGATCCAGATCTCGTCCCGGCCTTCTGACGCCATTGCACTGGCCGTCCGGACCGGTACCCCGGTCTTCACCATTCCTGGGGTGCTCGAAGAGGCAGGGGTCCACTTCGAGGAGGATGACGAGGAAGAAGAAGTAGCCCGTTTCCGCGAGTTCCTCGAGGAGGTGACCGTCGAGGATTTTCTCAGCGGCGGTCACTCCCACGAGTCGGAGTGAATCCAAAGCAACGCATCGGATACGGTCTCGGTGCCCTGGCAGTGATTGTGGCGGTGGGAACCCTTGGTTACGTTCTCATAGAAGATGCCGCGGGGCTGGACGCCCTTTATATGGTGGTCATCACCGTCACCACCGTTGGCTTCAACGAGGTGTTCGAGCTTTCCACGGCTGGTCAGTTCTGGACGATGCTCATCGTCATCAGCGGCTTTGGCGTCGCTATCTACACTGCGATCGCGTCCATCGAGTATCTCGTGGACCTCGGGGACCTTCGGAGACGGAAACGCATGCAAAACGAGGCAGCCAAGCTGACAAACCACATCATCGTCTGCGGGTTCGGCCGTGTTGGGCAGGGAACGTGGTCAGCGTTACGAGCCAGGGGCGTGGAGGTCGTCGTCATCGAAGCCCTGGATCAGAGAGTTCAGGCGGCTCGAGCTGCCGATGCCGTTGTGATAACAGGTGACGCGACACACAACGACATTCTCCAGCTCGCCGGTATCGAACATGCCCAAGCTGTGATCGCTTGTGTTGCCGATGACTCCGACAATCTCGTGATCGCACTATCGGTCAAGGCCCTGCACCCCGACCTGCGTGTGGTTTGCCGGGCGACGGAGATGGAGTCTGAGCGGAAGCTGCGTCTCGCCGGCGCCGATGCCGTAGTGGCACCGCAGGCTGTCGGGGCGGAGCGACTGGCGCTGATGGCAATGCAGCCCAAACTCGCGCAGATTTTCGACGTGGTCGTGGATGGGAGCCCCGTTGAGTTTCGAGTGGAAGAGTTGGATATATCCAGCGACTGCGTCATTGCCGGCAAGACAATCCGGGAATCGAGAATCCGCCAGGACAGCGGGGCTTTGATCCTAGCGCTGGAGGGCGGCGAAGCGCAGGTGGTCATCAACCCCGGGGCCGACCTCATGATCAATCCCGGTGATCGTCTCGTCGTGGTGGGGACAAAAGACCAAGTGGAGTCGGCTGCGGGGATCGTCCAGCCGGTTACTTGACCCGCCGCCCGTGGTAGAAAGCGTCGACAATCGCCTCATGAGGACCACGAAGGGCCAGAGTTTTCCACAGGAAACGTTGACACGACGATGGTATCCCCGTTAGCTTTCCTTCCGGCGGAGTTACAAGCATGTAATCCGGAGGATTGAATGACCCAAGAGCGAGAACTCGGTTACCGCGCCCCGCAGGTGTGCAAACTGGTCGGCATCACCTATCGCCAGCTGGACTATTGGGCGCGAACCGACCTGATCATCCCCGCCCTTCAGCAGGCGAGCGGCTCCGGCACACAGCGGCTCTACTCATTCACCGACGTGGTCCAGCTCAAGGTCATCAAGAGACTTCTCGATGCTGGGATGAGTCTCAAGAAGATCCGATCGGCGGTCTTGATACTTCGGGAGCAACTCGACTCCGAACAGCCGTTGACCGACGTCACCCTGCTGAGCGATGGTCAGACCATCTACGCGGTTCACTCCGAAGAAGAGGTCGTGGACGTCTTTCGCAGAGGTCAGGGGGTTTTTGGAATTGCCATAGGGCCGGTGCAAGATGAGGTCGAAGGAGCAATTCACCAGCTGTTTTCCGAGGATGTCGAATTGGCCGGGGCTATCGAGGCAGGAGCCCCCTGAGCACAGACCGCCCTTCGGCACATCAGATCGAGTTCGCTCACAACAGTGAGCGGCAGTTCGCCCTTCTTCTCGACTTCTATGGCGTCCCATGGGATTTCGAGCCGAAGAGCTTTCCCATCGAGTTCGACTCCGAAGGCGAGCCGACGAAATGGTTCACTCCCGACTTCTATCTTCCCGATGACGACTTGTACATCGAGATCACGACGATGAACCAGAAACTCGTGACCAAGAAGAACAAGAAGGTTCGCCGTCTTCAGGCCATTCACCCCGACACGAAATGCAAGGTGTTCTACCAGCGCGACTATCTCCATCTCGTGGTCAAGTACGGGCTCGAGGAGCCGGACCATCTCGAGGAAGCCGCCGCTCTCACTCGCATCCCCGGTCCTCCGGAGATAGTGCGGCTGGAAGAACGAGGTGAGCGCCTCAT